>CAXHYW010000162.1:0-7371 GCA_964021475.1 uncultured Desulfobacteraceae bacterium
TCAAATATCAAATCAAATATCAAATCAAATATCAAAAATAAAACGAGTCTGTCTTTATATCCACAAGCATTTGACGGCTATCTTTTGTTGGGAAAGGAAAGGAAATTGAGCTTCCAATTGACACAGCTCTTTTTATGGAATAATAGATAGTGAAAAAGAAATCAATTGCAGTCAGACTCCATTCCAATGGAGAACGGTATTTATAGGGAGATCATATGGACATTGAAAAACTGATTGAAGATGGCAGGTGTGTGGTTGGGTTAAAAGGGCGGTTGGATGCAGTGACCGCACCGGAACTGGAAAAAAGTCTGGGTGAAATTATTGACGAGGGAAATTTGAATATGGTTTTGAACCTGACCGGCCTTGAATATGTCTCCAGTGCCGGGCTGCGGATCTTTTTGGTTGCCACTAAAAAAATTAAGGCTCTCAAAGGAGAGCTATGTCTGGCCGGCCTTTCCGGCAATATCAAGGAAGTGATCGAAATCTCAGGGTTTCCCTCTATCATGCCCTGTTATGATACCATGGAAGATTTGCCCTCGTCCTAGGTATCACCGGCATCCCCGCCAGGTTTGGTGGGGTTGCGATTAGTCCAGCAGGACTTCCCGGATTTGAATTGCCTTACTGACATTTTTCAGTATCTGTTCTTGGGGGTCACCCAATTTGAATTCGTTTTTAATATGGTCGGATGTCAGAGCGGTGACAAGGATTTGTCCATCCCTTGCAATGGAGCAGACCCTTGCTGCAATATTGGTAACGGCCCCGGAAGCCGTAAAGGTCCAGCGATCACCGGCAATCCCTTTGAATCGAGTGGAACCCACAGAGGCAATACCTGAATTAATTCCCATGTTCACAGACACTGGTTTATATTTCCCTTTAAGTTTCTCATTGATGAGCTGGGTTTTTTTATGGATGCCCAGGGCTGCGGAAACTGCATTTATGGCATGGGTCTTGGGAATCTTGTCCTGGAACAGGATCATGAGGCCGTCGCCGGCAGTTTCATTGATATCTCCCTTGTTTTCGACAATGATGTTTAAAAACTCGCTGAAATAGGTTTCGATGAGATAATTCATTTTTTCCCTTGAATTATTTTCACTCATTTTTGTGTATCCGGCAATATCGAGAAACAGGACGGAAATATCTTTTTCATGCTTGTTTAGATCCGGATTTTCAGGATTGTCCTCAATCAGGTCCTGAACCGATTTGGGAACAAATTTACTCATGTGGCTTTGGATGCTCTCTAAAAGCTGGACCCGGGCAAGGGTTTCTTCCAGGTGCAGATTTTTTGTTTTGATCTGGGCCAGCAATTGTTCCAGGTTATATTCCCTGGATTCTACCTGGACAATCATCATCCCAAAGGCTTCGGCCAATTCTGAAACCAGGGCCGGATATTTATCCTGATTGGTCAATTCCATAAGGCTGTCTGTTTCGTCATAGGCGCCCATGGATACTTTTTTAGCGGCATCCAATAAGATCCTAATTAGCGTTTCATTGTCATCCGCTTTCATGATAAACCTCTGCTCTCTATGGTTTTGTTTTGATGGTTCTGTGAAAAAATGACTGACACCTTTATTACTCCTTTTTGATACGTGAAATCAAGTGTTCATCCACAATATTTTTTAGATGATGTTCCCGCTTGCACCTAGTGGCAGGGGGAGCGCGTGGTGTATGGTTTAGGTCTCCTAAGCTTTTTTTGCCACTTGTCAGTGTCCCAGGATTTATGTTACTAAATATGCCGATGTTGGTAAATGATTGAGAAATCCCTTTGAAAAGGATGATGCTATGATGAAATGGATGTTAATGTTTTTTTTGTTGCTGGGATTGTGCCCGGGTGTGTCTGCCGAACCTGTTTGTACCCATATAGATATTGATTGGCTTGCTAAGCAAGCGCCCCTGCCGGAGGATGCCAGAATTGTTCATAAAAAAGATCAGGGGGATTTGTGTGAAGTTGTCCTGTCTCTGGAGGGGGATCTTGTTCCGGTCTATGCTGGCAAGGATTTTCTCTTGGTTGGAAAGCTTTTTAAGAACCAGAAATTTATTACCGGAGAAACTTTGGATTCACTTTCGGAAGTTGCCCGGGAGGAGCGGTTAAAGGCCGATGAGAAAGAGGCCCTTGGCAAGGAAAAAAGAAAGGCGTTTCTTCAAAAAAATATAAAGGTTTTGGCTGATTTAACTTTGTTTTCATTTAAACCGGGGAAGGCCGATAGGTTTTTATATGTGATCACAGACCCCAATTGTTCCTACTGCAAGAAACTGATGCCGGATCTTGAAATACTTGCCATGGAAAATCATATTGAGATCCGTGTGATCCTTTACCCGGTGTTGGGACCTGAAAGCCGTGAAATGGCAGTACAGGCCATTTGTGAAAAGCTTTCCTATGAAGCCTATGGGCAGATGCAATTTGTGCCGGGATCGAAGTGCAGTCAGGCAGACCTGCTTTTGGAAAAAACCATGCCTTTCTTATCAGATGCCGGTTTTTCCTTTGTCCCGGTGGTAATATCAGGGGATGGGGCCTGGGTGGTTGAGGGCAGTGATATAGCCCAGGTGAAACAGCATCTTGGGATTGCTTGTGATGAAAAGGACGGGTCTTCCCCCAAAGGTTGTGGCAAAGATTTATGAAAATCAGCTATTAAACATTCCTAATCACACAAGCCCCAGATCAATGGCTTTGATGACCTGCTTGGCTTCCTCAAACCCATGGTCCTTGTCCAGGGCCGCCTGGAAATAAATTTTGGCCTGGGTGGTGTTTTTCATGTCCAGATAAAGCCTGCCGATATTGTAATAAATATAGGGTTCATCCGGGTGTACTTTTAATGCTTTTTTATATTGGCGCAGGGCCTGTTCCGAATCCCCTTTTTTCCGGTGGAGTACCCCCAGAGTATTGAATACGTTTAGGGAATTTGATCCGGTTTCAAGAATTTCATTGAGAATCTCTTCGGCTGATCCGAGTTTGTCCGTATCCATGTATATCTCTGCTGCAATCTGGAGGCATTCTTCTGATTTCTGGGCATCGCCAAGGGCCTTATAGGCCCTTCCCATGGCTTCATAGGCTTTGACAAAAAGTCTGTCCAACTGAGTGGCTTTGGAAAAGGCTTCAATGGCATCGCTGTGCTCGCCCTGGGAGGTTTTAATATACCCTATGTTAAAATAATATTCGGGATTTTCCTTCTGGCTGACGAGGGTTTGAAATACTGTCAGAGCCTTGGTAAATTCATGTTTTTCAATGAGGTCTATCCCTTTTTCCAGACTTTCTTCCACCTGGGCGACGACAGGGTCCTTGATTTTGTCAATGGCACGGCAAAGCTTGCCCTTCATTCCTTCTGTGTTGAAGGGAATTACAAACAAGCCTGTTACGCCAATCTGTCCGGCTTTGATTACCTTGATCTTTGTGAAAGCATCATTGGTGAGAAAAAAGGGAAGGTCTGCCACGGATTCTTCCCTTCTAAGGATTTTCAGCAGGGCGAGTCCGGACATATCTTCCATCTCATAGGCAGAAATGACACAGTCTATTTTTTTTGATTTTAAAAATGCCCAGGCATTTCCTCCGCCCCTTGCAGATAGGACGTTTTCGTACCCGATTGAGTTTAAGGTCTGGGTCAGATCGCTTCTTTCCTTGTCATTTTCACTAACCACCAGGATGGATTTCTCTTGCATTTTTATTCCTATAGTCTATCCAGTAATGGACGGTTTTTGCCAAAGTCTCCAGGGCGGCGATATGGATTTCTAAGTTTGGCAGCCAGAGATTGTTTGATTTCAAATACAGCCTCTTGATCGTGTTCCTTTGCCAATTGGAAAAAATACAATCGCAGATCGGTTTCTCCATAGGTATCAATTTTCTTAGCGATATCTTTATACCTATCTCCCATGTCTTTGGCTGTGTCAAGGGTCAATGTGTCTAAAAATAATTCTCCCCAGGAGTTTAGGGCCAGAAAGTCTGCTTTCTCCAAAGGATTTTTCCCTCCTTTTTCCGGGTATTCCAGAAGAATCACCAGTTTTATCCAGGCGGCAGGGTTTTCAAAAATATCGTCGGATAGGGGCTTGACAGGCTGCAGGGCGAGATATAGTTTGTCCGGGTCCACGACTTGGGAATGGCTTTCAAACAGGCGCAGAGGAATATCAATTTTCATGGAACTTTGGGACCTGTCATAAAGTTGGTTTTCAAGAATCCATCCCAATAGACCCAAAAGAGAAGACGCTTCATAAAGTTTTTCGGGCTGGGGCTCGCGGTTTAGAAAGCCTGCCAGGTGCCACCCATTGAACCTTTTTTGTTGGAGAAGAAACAATTGAAAGTGTTGTCGTCGCAAATAGGTGGAACATTCAGGGATCTTTCCTTCTGAATTGTTCAGCCGTTCTTTTGTTTTATGGACCAGAATTTTAAAATTTCTTTTTTCCGAATCCGGTATCTCCCCCGCTGTTTGCTCCTGGGTATATTTTTTCAGGGTTTCCTGGTGCATGACTGAAAGGCGGGTGATGATGGTTTTTTCAAGGAGCCTTTTTTCCGGTTCTGCCCATTGGGTATAAGATAGCAGTTTGCCAACCTGGGTGGGGCTTAAGTTCCAGTTTCGGATATACCAGTCCAGCAATTGTCGTTTGGGTGAGCCTATTTCCGGTATGGCAACCGCTGGATATCCGCAGAGCCTGAAAAATATGGCATTTTTGATCAGTGCAAGCCCCTTGGGATCATTCTTCTGGTGGAAATCAATGATTCGGTCAAAAAGCATTTTATAAGGGTCTGCATGGTAATCATCAATGCCGGCTCGCCCATATTTTTCCTTTATTTTATCACATAAAAGCGCTCTATGCTCCGATTGGCCGATGCCTGCCGAAAAAATCATGTTAGCCTTTATCAGCGCCTTGACCGGATCAAACCGGGCTTTGCAGATATGCCATAAAAGGCCCTTTAATATATCTTGTGGTCCGGGGCGTTCAATGGTCCCAAGATCAATGAATTCGTCGGAAATATGTTTTAATGCTTCCATGGATGAGATGTTCTCAACAAGGGCGGTATAGGTTTTTATATCACTATTGCCAGGCATGATGGTCCAATAGGGGATTTTCCCGGCAACCATTAAAAAAGTTCGGTAGAACTCTTCTTTTAAAAAAACTTTTGGTGCCGTCAGGGTTTCGGGTTCGTTGAATCGGGCATAACAATTTTTTTTCAGATCTTTTTGATCCATGATAAAGAAGGTGACTTCCTGATCATAGGTTTCCCGGCTGTATTTTAGGATCTGGTCCAGTTTTTTTTCAAGGTTGTAAAACCGTTGTTCTGAAAATTTTTTTTTATCAATGATGACCCAATAATCGAAATCAGATCCTGCGGACTGGGTAAAGGTCCCTAGGCTGCCGATGTGATAAAAACCTTCTACACATGGAGATTTTGGGCGGGTTTGGGAAATCCCATTGCCTGCCAGTAAGCTTTGTTTAAGAACTTCTTTGTAAAACCCGGATTGCTCAAAATTGTGAATCCCATGTGCGGGGGTGTCCGATTTGATGAATCCGGGAAATTGGGGCAGATTGACATGGATAAAAAAAGGAATGTTGATGAAAAGTTCCAGCTTCGGTCCACTCAGATATCGCAAGGCTTCTCGCATCCGGACAATATTATGGTTTGAAAAACAGGACTTTAGGTGTAAAATCCTTTTTGTAAGTTTTCCGGTTTTATCTTTTTCTGGGTGCATATTTTTGCCTGTTTCAAAATTAAATTGAAAATAATCCTTAGAAAGTTTAAGATAGCGAATGCATTATATGGGTTAATCACCACTATTTTCAAGCTTGTTTTTGAATGGAGTCCCAATGAAGGAACCAGATAGCCCCCATGGGGGGATAGAATTGGATGCGATTTGTCTGCCTGCCCTTGGCGGGGAACCCGGGGAGGCAGATACGGTTGCAACCCAGTCAGATGCTTCTGATCATAGTCTTTTCGTAAATTCAATTTTTAAAAAAATGATGTCCCATAATTCTTTTTTGTCCTTTTCCCGCCAGGTCAGCGATGTGAATAAAATTCTGACCATGAAATATTCCTCGGCCAAGGATATCGCCGATGTGATCTTGAAGGATATGGCGCTGACGGCAAAGGTTTTAAAATTAGTGAATTCATCATTTTATCGGCATTTTTCAACCAAAGGTATCTCCACCATTTCAGAAGCAATGATTATTCTGGGTACCGATGAGGTCCGGTCAGCAGCAGCCAGTTTAAAAATATACGAAATGATGAGTGGTCTTGCCAATGCACAAATTCTCAGGGACAAAGCCCTAAAAGGACTTCAACGGAGTATCATGGCAAGACAGATTGGTCTGGAGGGGGGGTATGAAAATGCAGACGGTCTCCAGATTTCTGCCATGATCTATGATCTGGGAGAGTATCTGGTGGCATTGTTTGCCCCGGATAAATATATCCGGATTGAGGTTGCCATGGACGATGGTGCACTTTCCTCCCAGGCGGCATCTAAATCCATCCTTGGGCTTACATACAGCGATCTGGGCAGGCTTGTGGCCCTGAAACTCCATCTGCCTGAAAATATAGTCAACAGCATGCGGCCGGTGACCAATTTTAAGGTGGACGCAAAGGAGATCAGTGAGGCAGACCGTTGCCGGTATGCCTGTGCCTTTACCAGAGAATTGTGTGACATCCTCCTGGACAAGGAACAAAAAGAGATAGGACTTGGACAGGTCATGGATATTGCGACCAAATACAAAGGAGTATTGAAAATCAGCGTGTCAAAGGCCCTGGAGTTGTCCAAAACTTCCCGGGATAAAATGATAAAACATGCAGAACTGCTGAATATCAATCCAGATCTGGAACATCAGCCCACATCCTCCGGGGTCAAAAATCTGGGCAGTCTCAATGCTGGTTTGAAACAATTACAGGATAATTTAGACAGCCAGCTGAGTATCCATGAAATTTTTACCAATATCGTGGGAATCCTTTTTAAAAGTTTTTATTTTACCCAGGTTTGTATTGCCATCAAACGAAAGGAAACCCAGACAATGGATGCCCGTTTTGCCAAAGGGGAGAACTCCCAGGAACTCCTGAAGGGCTTTTCATTTAAACTTGAGAACAGTCTGGATATATTTAACGATGCGGTGATGAGAAAAAGTGATATGATTGTCAAGAACATCCATGAAAAAAAATACAAGAAAACGATCCCCCCCTGGTATATGGACCGGTTTGGGAAAAATGAGCAATCGGTAGGTTTCGCTGTTTTTCCCGTATTTGTGGATCAGAAGATTATTTCCATGATTTATGTTAACTGGGATAAAGGCCATTCAATAAATCAGGAAACCATTGATTATATAGGTAAATTCAGAGGAATTGTGGTCAAGACCTTTACCCTCCATGCACGAAAACAAAGCCGTTAATTTCTTTTGTCCTTG
>CAXHYW010000163.1:0-7362 GCA_964021475.1 uncultured Desulfobacteraceae bacterium
GTGTGAAACTGCCTGCCAGGGACAGGATTTTGTGTTGCACCAGGCCGCCCTGGGATCTGTGCCAAGATCTGTTGAAGATCCGCTGATTACCAATGAAAATAATATTACCGGTTTTTTAAATATGCTGGTGGGGGCAAGGTTGGCAGGGGTAAAACGGTTTGTATATGCGGCATCCAGTTCCACCTATGGGGATCATCCGGGGCTTCCAAAACAGGAAGACAAGATCGGCAATCCTCTGTCCCCCTATGCCGTGACCAAGTATGTCAATGAATTGTATGCCAATGTATTTGCCACAACCTATGGGTTTAAATCCATCGGGCTTCGGTATTTTAATGTGTTCGGCAAGCGCCAGGACCCCTATGGGGGATATGCCGCTGTCATGCCTCTGTGGTTTTCCTCCATGATACGGGGGGAGGCGGTTTTTATCAACGGGGATGGTCAGACCAGCCGGGATTTTTGCTATATCGATAATGTGGTCCAGGTCAATTTGCGGGCCTGTCTGGTGACCGCTGATCAAGCTGCCAACCAGGTGTATAATGTGGCCTATGGGGAAAGAACCACCTTGAACGAGCTGTTTTATCTTATCCGGGAGCGGGTTGCCAAGCGATATGGGGATGCGGCAAAGATTGAACCTGTATACAGGGATTTTAGGCCTGGCGATGTGCGCCATTCCCTGGCGGATATCTCCAAGGCCCGGGCGTTTTTAGGGTATCATCCTCAATTCTCCGTGACAAAAGGGCTTGACCTGGCGGCCAATTGGTATATGGATACTTTGAAACCCGATAATTAAAACATAGATAGTTACAAACCAGACAATGGAAAATCGCATTATTGAAGAATATATCTTTGGAGAAATTAAGATGAACAATGATTGCAAAATAGCCGTGGTGGGACTTGGATATGTGGGGCTGCCCCTGGCCATTCATTTTGGTGAACGCTATAAAACCGTTGGATTTGATCTAAAGACCAGTATTGTGGAAAGCTGCAGGGCCCATCAAGACCCCACAGGAGAAGTGAGCCAAGAAGATTTTACCCGGGCGGTTCAGTTTACGGCTACCACTGATCCTGAAATGATGGGGGATGCGGATTTTATTGTTGTGGCCGTGCCCACCCCCATTGACCGGGCAAGAAGACCGGATCTTACCCCTGTGGAAAGTGCCTCCAGAACCGTGGGCCGTGTCATGAAAAAAGGGGCCATTGTTGTTTTTGAATCCACGGTTTATCCCGGGGTTACCGAAGATATCTGTGTTCCGATTTTAGAAAAGGAATCCGGGCTGACCTGGAAAAAAGATTTCCATGTGGGATACTCGCCGGAACGGATTAATCCCGGAGACAAGGAACATACCTTGACCCGCATTATCAAGGTGGTGTCCGGTGATGATGAGGCCACCCTGGATAAGGTGGCAGCCCTGTATGAGTCCATTGTTCTGGCAGGGGTATTCCGG
This sequence comes from uncultured Desulfobacteraceae bacterium, assembly GCA_964021475.1. Lineage (GTDB taxonomy): Bacteria > Desulfobacterota > Desulfobacteria > Desulfobacterales > Desulfobacteraceae > NBML01. Next base: position 1,446 of record CAXHYW010000163.1, read on the forward strand.
ACAAAGACCATCAAGGAGGCGGAAGCGGCCAAGGTGATTGAAAATACCCAGCGGGATTTGAACATTGCCCTGATGAATGAGCTGGCTTTGATATTTGACCGGCTGGGCATCGATACCAAAAATGTTCTGGAGGCTGCTGGTTCCAAATGGAATTTTTTAAAGTTTTCTCCGGGGCTTGTGGGCGGTCATTGCATTGGGGTGGATCCCTATTACCTGACCTTTAAGGCAGAGTCCGAAGGGTATCATCCCCAGATTATCCTGGCCGGTCGAAGGATCAATGACAATATGGGACGGTTTGTGGTGGAAAAGACCATTAAGATGATGATTGCCCAGGGTCAGCCCATCAAGGGAACCCGGGTGGGAATTTTAGGGCTGACCTTTAAAGAGGACTGCCCGGATCTGAGAAATACCCGGGTGGTGGATATCATAGCAGAACTTGAGTCCTATGGATGTGAGGTCATGGTTCATGATCCCATGGCCGACCCCAGGGAGGCCAAAGACTATTACAACGTGGATCTTTGTGCCTGGGAGGATTTAATAAGTCTTGGGGCCATTATCCTGGCGGTTCCCCATAAGGCCTACCGGGAAAAAAGCCCGGCGGATCTGGTCTTAGCCTTGGGCAAGGGCGGTTGCCTGATTGATGTGAAAAGTGTTTTGGATGTGGATGCCGTCGCCGAGACCGGGGTGCCGTTCTGGCGGTTATAATGGGGTCAGCAGCGGATTTTAAGATCCGTGGTAACAAAAATAATAAATCAATATTGGCAAAGGATTCTATCCGGAGGGAAAGATCAAGGGGTGGGTATCAAAGAAATTTCGACTCTTCGGTTGGCCTGGCGGCTTTTCGGGTCAGTATTGTCTGCTATTGGGTTATACTGCCCGAACCCTTCCACGGAGATGCGGCGGGGATCTAAATTGTATGCCATGAGAAAATTTGCCACACTCATCGCTCTGGCAATGGAGAGTTCCCAGTTGGAGGGAAAGCGGCTGGTATGAATGGGGGTGTCATCTGTATGACCCGACACAACGATTTTATAGGCCTGCTCCTGGTAAAGGAAATCAGCCATTTTTTCCAAAGGGGTTTTGATATGATCCAATAATTCAGCCCGGCCCAGGGGGAAACTGATTTTTTCACCAATGACCAGAATGATTCTGTCCCCCACCATCTTAATGGAATAATCTTTGATGTCGGTTCCTTCCATGGCCATGTGGATGTTTTCTTCGATGTCCAGAAAGGCTGTCTCATTTTTATAGACGGGATTATTTTTTGATCTGAATTGACCAGTGGTTTTTTCGACCCTTTTTTCATGGGGGCCGGTTTTTTCAAATTGTGTCAGGGTGGCAGGATTTATTCCCAATATCATCGGGGGAGCCAGGGGGATAAGATCTGCGTATAAAATGATAAAAAAGACAAGGATGAGAGTCATCAGATCCAGCATGGTCCAGAGGCTTAAATCTTCGGCTTCAAATCCTTCCAAAGATTTGAGTCTCTGGAGACGAAGCAGTTTTCGCTCGGACATTTCCAGTTCTGATTTTAAATTTTCGACCAGGAGATCCGTCATTTTTATCCCCTGTTATACTGCTTTTTTAATTCCAGATTTAGGGATGGAAGCGGTTGTTTTGAATCGGATATTTTTGTTTCAAAGGATTGATCATCTTGATAAAGCTCCCCAATACAATATCTGAGACGGTATCCGACCAATTTTGAATTGACATTGTCGGAAATGTCCAACACCCCTTCAATAATCAGGGCCAGTTCCATGGAATCACGTTTGGTCTTCTCCGTCAGTTTCTTTCCCAGGGGCAGGCAGAGTAAATTGGCATACAACAACCCGTAAAAGGTGGTCAAAAGAGCAGTGGCAACCCCTTTTCCGATCAATTCCGGAGATCCCATGTTGTTGAGAACATTGATCAGGCCGATAATGGTTCCCACAAACCCGAAAACCGGCATGAGTTTTATCATGGTGTTGATCAGATCTGCCTGGGAGCGCCGGGTGCCCAGGAAATTATCATACCGTCGCTCAAGGGTTTTGAAAATCGTATACCGGTCATAGCCGTCCACTACCATTTCAATGCCATTCCTTAAAAAAGGGTTTTCAATCTGTTTGGATTTTTCATCCAGTGCAACGATGCCCTTGGACCGTCTGATAACAGAAAGGGATTCTATTTCATCGATCAGGTGATTGATATCTTTTTTGTCGTTTGAAAATGCCTGGCGAATGGTGGCAAAAAGATCGGAAAACAATTGGGTCGGATAGGAGATCATGCAGCATACAAGGGTGCCGGTAATGACAATCAGATTGCTTTTAATATTTGCAGACAGGGAAGACAGTTCTGATACAGTTCCCGACAAAATGATAAAGGTTAAAATACCGGAAATCGGTAGAAGTTTTTGGATCATTGTGCCTCTCCTTACTTGGGCATATCATTGCCCTGTAGCCGTTTAAAAAATTGCTGTTGATGATGTCATATGATGACTCGTTTTCATCTTTCTCTCATCGTTCTTTCTTAAACTAAGCAGGATACATGCCATTGCAACAGGGTGGTTGTTGCGGTAGAAAATTCAGTGGGTTACGGGCAATAGCTAAAAAGTGAAAAATTTTAAGAAAGGGGGAAAAGGAAAAAAATTCCGTTTATCCAGGGGGGAATGATCAATTTTGCCGTTTAGGGGCAGGGTTGGTTAATCTGATGTGTTCTTTAGCGGGTCGGCATAAATTTGGGCGGGGGGGAGTCAAGATTATTGAGGGCAGCTATTAACAGATCTGGTTTGAAGAAGGGGGGAATGGCAGATCTATTCACCCTCAGAAAGGCCAGGGCTTTTTCTGCGGATTTTTTGGCACCGCTTGTTCGCTTGGCTTCCAGCAGAACATAGGTTCCAGCTGCTCGGATCAGGGCCTGGATCAGTTTTTTATCGTCTCCCTTTGCCCGTATCCAGAAGGGCTCCATCCATTCATGACATTCAAAAAAAAGGGATTGGTCCCAGATCAGGCAGGCCGTGGTAAAGATCCCAGGGTCGGATTTAAGTTGGGTAAGTACGGTCTGGTATCGGGCCAGACGGTTGTCGATATAATCGACATGCCAGGGGGCCAAGGTCTTTTCCTTCAGGGCCAGGGCCGTCTTACGAACAGGATCCATGCGGTTTTCTACCAGGGCCTCCAGAAAACTTTTTGACAGACAATTGCGGATGTCCCGGCATAACTGGTTTTCAAAGGGGGCAAACCCCATTATAAATGTATCTCCCAGCACCGGTGAATTTTTTTCCGCTTGGTGAGATAGTCCTCGGGAATGGAGGCATCTGTTATTTCGGTGATGTCCGTGGCCGTTAGGCGATGGGGTTCCATATCAAAATTCTGGTGATTGGTGGAAAAAAAGAGGATCCCGCCGGGGCGCATGAGTTCAAACACCCCATTGAGCAGGGTGGGGTAGTCCCTGGCAATATCAAAATGATTATCTGTCTCCTTGGTGGTAGAGTAGGAGGGCGGATCCACCACAGCAATATCAAAGGAGAGGCCCCGCCATTTGGTTTTGGCCAGAAAATCAAGGGTATCTTCCTGGACCAGGGTGTGCCGGGGATCGGTGAGTTGGTTGAGTGCCATATTTTCCTTTGCCCAGTTGATGGCGGTCTCGGATCGGTCCACGGACAGGGTGGATCGGGCACCTCCCTTGGCAGCATAACAGGTAAAGGCACCGGTATAGCAATAGAGGTTGAGAAAATCCTTGTCCCTAACCATTTCCCCCACGCGTTTTCGGGTGTTTCTATGGTCGGAAAAAAGTCCGGTGTCCACGTAATCGCTGGGGTTGATATAAAACTGCAACTCCCGTTCCCACATGGGGATTTTCAAGTTGGTATGGTTGAGACGCTGGTACCGGACGCCTTCTTTGATACCGGACTTGCGCACTTTCAGGTGGAGTTTTTCCCTGGGGACATTTAACGCATCTGCCACAGCCGATCCCATTAAGGGCAGCCATTCCGGGGTGGATTGTTTCCGGCTGTATTCGCCAATGACCAGATGGCCCCCATACCAGTCCACCACTGCCCGGATATCGGGGATATCCCAGTCATAGAGCCGGAAAACTTCCAGGTTTTGGCGGGCATAGCGTTTGCGCAGATGGGTGTATCTTTTTTTAACCTTGTTGGCCAGCATTTTGGCCTGGTCCATTTGATGTCTGTTACTTGTTTCCATTCGCCTTTTTATACACTATACCTGTCTCCATGGCAAGTGTGGCAGGGGCTATAATTGGGCAATCGCAGGTGATTTTTTGTGATAGATTTTTTATTTCCAATGGGGGTGGGAATTTAATTTATTGGCAAAATCAGGGTGACACATGTGCCTTTTCCCGGGGCGCTGTTAATCTCCAGTGTTCCCCCATGGGCATCCATGATGGTTTTGCACAGGCTGAGACCCAGACCAAATCCCCCAGTTTTTTTTGATCGGGATTGATCCAGGCGGTAAAAAGGTTCCATAATCAGGGGCAGTTTTGATTGATCCATGCCAATGCCCCTGTCTTCGATGGTCACCCTTGTCCAGCAAGGCTCTGTTGTAAAATGAACCTCCACAGCCGGGTCGTCCTGTGAAGAATACTTAAGGGCATTTTCAATGATGTTGATGATTACAATTTTGATCCGGGCCGGATCAAAATCAAATACAATGGGGGCATGATCTGCCAGACAAATACCCGGCGCACGGTTTTCAAATCCAGCAACAATATCTTTCACAATTGCCGTGAGGTCTGTTCCCTTTTTGTTAAGAGTTGAATGGCCATGGTGGAGCCTGGCGTTCTCAAGAATTGCTGTCACCATTGCCTCCACTTCACGGATATCTTCCCCAAGACTCTTTTTGATCTGAACATCATTTACAAATTCCAGGGCCAGTTTCATCCGGGTCAGGGGGGAGCGCAGTTCATGGCTCACATCCCTTAAGAGTTGCTGTTTTAAGTCCATCATCTGCCGGAGCTGACGCGTCATGGTGTTGAATGCCCGGGCAAGTTTTCCGAATTCATCTTTCCTGTCCTGGGGCAGTGTATGCACAAGATTGCCCCGGCCCACCTCCATCACTCCTTGATGGAGCCACGTGATGGGTTTTAATGTTTTCTTTATGGCCAGATAGGTCCCCATGAGAATTAAGGTTAAAAAGCCTATTAGAATCAATATCATGGGCAGGTCTCTGTCATTGGCTTGATCAAACCCGGAGAATTCAAAAATGAAAATTCCGGTTTCATGGTTGAATCTTAAAAAATGGCGGCCATGGAATCTTCCAACACCAATGGTATCTGAATCTGAAAATGATCGGTAACGGATATTTTTGTTTTCGGGGAAATCCTCTATTAGTGACCAGTGTTCCTCTTTGCCCTTAAATAATATTTTTAACCCTGTCCGGGTATATATTTTTTGGGCCTCCTCAATGGAAGGGGGAGTTCCCAGATCGGCCAGGATGTAGGTGAAATACTGAACCACATTGTTTTGAAAAGGCCGGGCAGAATTTATCCTGTGGAGAATCAAGAGACCTCCAACAATCGCTACAATGCAGATCCAGGTGATCAGACAGATCACCACAAGCTTGGCATGGACGGAAAGGATGATAGTTTTAAACCAATTCATTATCAATCCTCCTGGGTTCCGCCCAGAAACAGATAACCTGATCCCCATACCGTTTTTATGAATTTGGGTTTTCTTGGGTCCTCTCCAAGTTTCTGGCGCAGTCGGCTTACTGTAACATCAACGGTTCGGTTATAGGCCTCACAGTCAATGCCGGAAAGTTCCTGGAGAATCTGGTCCCGGTCAAGAACCTTTCCCATGTTCATAGCCATAAATGACAGCACCGTGTATTCACTGGTGGTCAGATCCATGGGGTGCTTGTCCAGCATCGCCCGCTGACGGGCAAAATCAATGTCAAGCCGTCCAAATGATTCTGATTTTCCA
>CAXHYW010000164.1:0-7336 GCA_964021475.1 uncultured Desulfobacteraceae bacterium
AGATTCTCCGGAGTGACTGGAGTTCAGACGTGTGCTCTTCCGATCTCCCTTGGTGCAGAAAACATCATTGAAAGATGCTTCATCGTTGAAATTCTCAACGACGAAAAAGATCCCACAAGAGTTGCTGGTGCTGTTGGTTTCTCCCTGAGAGAAAACAAAGTTTATATCATCAAAGCAAAAGTTATCATGTGTGCTTGCGGTGGCGCGGTTAACGTTTATCAGCCCCGTTCAGTCGGTGAGGGAAAAGGTCGTGCCTGGTACCCAATCTGGAACGCAGGTTCTACTTACACAATGTGCCTTCGTGCAGGTGCCGAGCTTTCCATGATGGAAAACCGTTTCACCCCTGCTCGTTTTAAAGATGGTTACGGCCCTGTTGGCGCGTGGTTCCTTCTTTTTAAAGCACAGACCGTTAATGGTCTTGGCGAGAACTATGCTGCTTCCGACGAAGCAAAAGCAGAGCTTGCAAAATATGCTCCTTATGGAACTGCTGCTGTAACTCCTACTTGTCTGAGAAACCATCTCATGATGAAAGAGTACAAAGAAGGCCGCGGTCCCATCATCATGAAAACTGCCGATGCCCTTGCTAGACTTGGCGAGACAATGACCAAGAAAGAGCTCAAACATCTTGAGTCTGAAGCCTGGGAAGATTTCCTTGACATGTCCGTTGGTCAGGCCGGTCTCTGGTGTGCAACAAATACAGAGCCTGAGAAAAAAGATTCTGAGATTATGCCCACCGAACCCTACCTGCTGGGTTCTCACTCCGGTTGTTGCGGTATCTGGTGTTCAGGTCCTGAAGAAGATTGGGTCCCTGACAGCTACAAATGGGGTTACAACAGAATGACAACTACCCGCGGCCTGTTTACCGCTGGTGATGGCGTTGGTTGTTCCGGTCATAAGTTCTCTTCCGGATCACATGCTGAAGGTCGTATTGTTGCAAAATCCATGCTTCAGTACCTGGAAAAAGAAGGTTCTAAAGTAACTGGTTTCAAAGAAACTGATGCAGAATTGGTTGACTTTGTTTATGCACCGGTTAGACAATATCTTGATCATTGCGAGTATTCAACAGACGAAAACGTTAACCCGAACTATTGCAAACCTGCTGGTATGGCAATGCGTCTGATGAAGATGACCAATGAGTATGGTGGAGGAACTGCCACTTACTACATGACTGGTGGAAAATCCCTTGAAATCCTCATGGACCTGTTTGAAATGTTCCGTGAAGATCTTGAGAAAATCGCTGCCGGTGATCTGCATGAATTGATGAGAGCATGGGAAATTAACCATCGTCTCTACACAGTTCAGGCTCATACCCGTCACATCCAGTTCCGTGAAGAATCAAGATACCCCGGATTTTATTACCGAGGTGACTTCATGGGTCAGGATGACGAAAATTGGTTCTGCTTTGTTAACTCTTCATACGACAAAGTTACCAATGAGTGGACCCTGAAAAAAGAACCTTACCACAAAATCATTTCTGATTAATTCAGCAATTGAGTTTTGAGGGTATAGTTTGATACACAACCTCCAGGTGCTGGTTCTCCAGTGCCTGGAGGTTTTTTCAAATATAGGCCTTCCGGCCTTCTTCCTGTCTCCTCTTTTGTAAGGACATACGCAAAGAAAGCTTAATCCCAGGCGTCTGTATTTACAAAATAGGAGAGAGGGTGCCGGAAAAAATCTGCGGGCTGCTAGGCCTTGGGATTTTGGCATATAATAATAATGAGAAAAACAATAGAAATAACTCAATTGCACGGAGGGACAGCATGACAACAGATAATTCAGCCCCGGTAAGTGGAAGCATCATGGTGGTTGGCGGTGGAATCAGTGGCCTTACAACTGCCCTGGAAGCCGCTGAAGTGGGGTATGAGGTCTTCCTTGTGGAAAAGGAAGCATCCCTTGGCGGAAGAGTATCCCAACTCAAACACTACTTCCCCAAACTTTGCCCGCCCACATGCGGACTTGAGATCAATTATAAACGACTCAAGGACAACAAAAACATTAAAGTACTCACCATGTCTGAAGTAGCCAGCGTGGATGGCAAACCCGGTGATTACACAGTAACACTCAAGACAGCTCCCAGATATGTCAATGAAAATTGTACCGGTTGCGGTGAATGTGCCGCGGTGTGTGAAACTGAAATCTCCAATGATTTCAACTTTGGCATGGACCGACGCAAAGCCGCTTACCTTCCCCATAACATGGCATTCCCCCAAAGATATGTCATGGATCCTGCCATGGGCACCGATGACCGGGACAAGGTTAAAGAAGCCTGTAAATATGATGCTGTTGACTTTGATATGGAAGAAAAAACCATTGATCTTAAAGTCGGCGCCATTGTCTGGAACACAGGATGGCAACCCTATGACGCCACCAAGATTGATAACTTAGGGTTTGGCCGTTACCAGAACATTGTGACCAACATGATGCTGGAAAGAATGGCTTCCTTGAATGGTCCCACGGGCGGAAAGATTCTTCGGCCCTCGGATGACAAGGCTCCTGCAACCATCGCATTTGCACAATGCGCAGGATCCAGGGATGAAAATCATCTGTCCTATTGCTCCTATATCTGCTGCATGGCCTCTTTAAAACATGCCACCTATCTAAGAGCCCAGTATCCGGATGCCAAGATCTACATCTATTATATCGATCTTCGGACGCCTGGCCTGAAATATGAAAAATTCTATGCCAACCTCAAGGCAGATGAGAACATCTTCTTTGTAAAGGGAAAAGTGGCCGAAGTCAGTGAAGAGCCGAGCTCTGGAAACATAAATCTTGTGGCCGAAGATACCATCACAGGCGAAAAGGTCAGACAGACCGTTGACCTTCTAGTGCTTGCCACCGGTATGCAGCCCACCTGCGCCACAGACAAACCAAATGCCGATCTTCAATACAATGAAGAAGGCTTTATTGTGAATGACTTTTCAAAAGGCGGCATGTTTGCAGCAGGGTGTGCCAATAAACCTGCTGATGTCGTAACATCTAACCAGAATGCCACTGGCATGGCACTTAAAGCCATTCAGACCCTTGTAAGGAGGTAAGGACCATGGATAAAAAATACGGCGTATATATATGCACAGGCTGTGGAATCGGCGATACACTCGACATGGAAGCGCTGGTCGGTGTTCCCGATGAAGAGGGCGTAAATTGTATCACCCATCCTTTCTTGTGTTCCAAAGAAGGCGTGGAACTCATCCAAAAAGATGTGGATGACGGAAAAGTAAATGCCATGGTCATTGGGGCTTGCTCCAGACGGGTTAACTTTGACGTATTCAAATTTGACAATTGCATCGTTGAAAGAGCCAATCTTCGAGAAGGGGTGGTTTGGCCCCATTCAAGAGAAACCTACCCGGCACTCACCGAAGATCAGAAGGATGATGAAGAGCATTTTGACCCCATCCAGATGAAAGCGGAAGACTATATCAAGATGGGCATGATCCGTGTTGAAAAAGTAACCCTGCCCGAACCCTATCAGACAGAATCTTTTTCTAAAAAGATTCTTGTTTTGGGTGGTGGTGTTACAGGCATGGCAGCGGCCCTTGATGCAGCCAAAACCGGCTATGAAGTGACCATTGTTGAAAAAACAGCGGCCCTGGGCGGATATGCCGCAAAGCTTCGCAGCCAGATGCCAGTTGTAGAGCCCTTTGAAGCCCTCCAGCCTCCTGTGGCAGAAGCCATGATAAAGGAAATCGAAGGTTTTTCAAACATAACTGTCAAAACCAACACGGAAGTTGCCCGTATTGCCGGCCAGCCCGGTGAGTTGACCGTTACCTTTAAAACACCCGGCGAAAAAATCCCCTTTGACGTTCCCTTTCCCCTGCCCGAAGAGATGCTGGTAGACGAAGCCGGAAAAGAATTGGATGTAGAAGCTGCCCATGCCAAATATCTGGAATACAATGAAGGAAGAGAAGATATCCTTCAATTGGATCCTAATGGCGAACTCTATGGCTCAGTCATTCTGGCAGCCGGATGGCGTCCCGCCAAATTTGAAGGTGAAGAATATGCTCATCTTGGCGTGGACCTTGCCGATGTGGTTTCCAATGATGAATTTGAAATGATTGCTGCCAAAGGGAAGATTGTCAGACCCTCCGACGGCAAAGAAGCCAAAAATGTAGTGTTTATCCAGTCCCCCTGCAAAGAAGAAGATGATGCGGACTTTGAATATTGCGGTTCCGTTACCAGCATGGTGGCCCTGAAACAGGCCAAATATGTCAGGAACGATTATTCAGACGGTAAAGCCTATGTCATTTACCAGCACATGCGGACCCCTGGACTCCAGGAATATTTCTACAAAAGCATACAGCAAGATGACGGTATCTTCATGACCAAGGGTGCGGTCACAGAAGTTGTCCAACAGGGAGACGGCCTTGCCGTTACTGCGACCAACACCCTTTTGGGTGAAAACCTGGCCATCAAGGCGGACATGGTTGTTGTTGCCGGCGGCATGGTACCTGCCACCAAAGATGATCCAATCATCAACCTGGCTTACAGACAGGGTCCTGGATTCAGAGACAATGATATTTTCGGTCAGTATGCAGACTCCAATTACATCTGCTTTCCCTATGAGACCCAGAGAACCGGTGTTTATGCCGCGGGTGCCATCCGGCGTGCCATGACCATTGAAGAATCCATTGAAGATGCAACAGGAGCTGCTCTCAAGGCCATCCAATGTATTGAAAGTTCCAACCGCGGAATGGCCGTTCACCCTAGATCCGGGGATTTGACCTATCCTGATTTCTTCTTCCAGAGATGTACCCAGTGTAAGAGATGTACGGTTGAGTGCCCCTTTGGTGCCCTGGATGATGATGAAAAAGGAACTCCCAAGGCCAACCCCACAAGGTGCAGAAGATGCGGAACTTGCATGGGTGCTTGTCCTGAAAGAATTATTTCCTTTGCTGATTACACCATTGACAGTATCGGTTCCCAGGTAAAGGCCATCAGCGTTCCTTCTGAAGATGATTATGATGAGCCGCCTTTCAGATTTTTGGCCCTTATCTGTGAAAATGATGCCTTCCCGGCCCTTGATATGGTGGGTATGAACCGCATGGATTATTCACCCAATGTCCGGTTTATCCCGGTCAGATGTCTAGGTTCTGTCAATACCATCTGGATTAAAGATGCCCTGGCCCAGGGCCTTGACGGTGCCATTCTCATCGGTTGTAAACATGGGGATGACTACCAGTGCCATTTTATGAAAGGCTCAGAGCTTGCTGAAGTCCGGGTGAAAAAGATTGGGGAAGCCCTTACCAGCCTGGCCCTTGAAGAAGAGCGGGTGGCCTTTGCAGAGATTGCCATTGATGAATATGACAAACTGCCCGGAATTATCAATGCCTTTGTAGAAGAAGTTGAAGCAATGGGTCCAAATCCCTTCAAAGGATTCTAACGGTAAACTTGCAAAATTATATGGAGGTATATTAGTATGACTGAAAAATATCTTGCACAACCCGATCTTGGGTTTATTGCCCAACTAAGGGGACTTGGCGGGGATACACTGAAAAAGTGTTACCAATGCGCCACCTGTTCCGTTGCCTGCCCCATAGCTCCGGAGGACAGCCCATTTCCCAGAAAGGAAATGATTGCAGCCTCCTGGGGCCTGAAAGACAAATTGATCGGTAACGGTGATATCTGGCTTTGCCATCAGTGCGGCGATTGCACAGACCTTTGCCCCCGGGGCGCTGCTCCCGGAGATGTTCTTGCGGCTGTCCGTTCTGCTGCCATTGTGGAATATGCAACTCCCAAGGCGTTGGCCATGGCGGTTAATGATCCCAAAAAACTGCCGTTCCTGATCGGTATTCCGGCTCTCTGGATTGCCCTTTTGGCCTTCATCACCATGAATTTCGGTGATACCATGACCAAAATTTTCAATGTCCTCTTTGGGGATGCCCTTGGGGGTCGCCTTCACTGGGGCCATGCCAGTGATGGTGCCCATGTGATTGCCCATTCAAATTTCTTTTCCACCTGGTTTGTGGATATGACAATGATTCCGACAGCTACCTTTGCTGTCATTGTCTTCCTGCTGGCATTGAAACGATTTATTGGTGATATTCACAAGAATGCCGTATTGGAAGGGAAAACCGATAAGACCAATCTGGACTATAAAGAACTATTCCAGGCCCTGATCCGTGTGATTCCAACAGTACTCAAGCATGACAAGTTCAACGAATGTGAAGCCAACAAAGAACGTGCCACCCCACATTTGATGGTATTGTACGGTTTTATCGGACTTTTCATTGTAACGGCCGTTTGCGGTACCATGCTCTATCTTGGCGGATACGCTGGTCCCTACCCCCAGTTGAACCCTATTAAATGGCTTGCCAATATTGCCGGGGTTTCTCTGGTTATCGGTTCCGGTCTTATGATTAAAAACCGGCTGACCAACAAAGAGCAGCTGACAGTATATAAAGATTGGTTTATCCTGGGAATTGTTTTTGTCCTGGGGTTAAGTGGTATGCTCACTGAAATGGCACGCCTGGCCCATTTGGAATATATTTCCTATGCGCTCTATTATGTCCATCTGATTGCCATCGTCAACCTGTTTGCATTCCTGCCCTTTTCAAAAATGGCACATATTGTTTACAGGCTCACTGCCATGGCTTATGCAGAATATGGAAATCGAAAATAAGTTATAAGTTCGTTTTTTAGTGAAAGGAGGCTGATGAAAATCAGCCTCCTTTTTTTTTGATTTTTTTATGAGGCTGATTTATATCTCCCCTAGGAAGATCATCCTATTTCCTGATTTCCTCCCAGACAATCAATCCAGTATATCTAAATATATTTTATAATAACTTAATTTTTTGTATTGCAAAATCTTTATTTTCATATATGATAAATCATATAAAATATTAACCCAAAATAGGAGAATGGTTAGAGTGAGCAAAATTGCAGTACTCCCAGGCGATGGCATTGGACCCGAGGTGATGGAACAGGCAGTTAAAATTCTTACCGCTGCCTCAAAGATATATGGATTTTCCCTTGAATACGAATTTGCCGATATCGGCGGTGCTGCCATTGAAACCCAGGGCAAAGCACTACCCGCATCCACCCTTTCCCTTTGTGAAGAAAGCGATGCTATTTTGTTCGGTTCCGTGGGAGGTCCCAAATGGGAAAGCCTGCCACCGGCAGAACAACCTGAAAGAGGGGCCTTGTTACCCCTGAGAAAGCATTTTGGCCTCTATTGCAACCTACGGCCTGCCAAAGTATTTCCCACCCTGGCATCGGCATCCCCACTAAAACCTGAAATCGTCCGGGATGGATTTGACATTCTCTGCGTGAGAGAACTCACCGGCGGCATCTATTTTGGCGAGCCCAAGGGAAGAAAAGGAACAGGGAAAGATGAAATGGC
>CAXHYW010000165.1:0-7224 GCA_964021475.1 uncultured Desulfobacteraceae bacterium
TTTGCTGGAGGTTGCTGAAATGTAATAGTCGAATATGATGTCGCTACAATTTAAGAGTTTGTTTTTTATTTTTTTTTTTTGTAATGACACGGCGACCACCGTGATCTACACATAGAGGCACCCGCTTTCCCTACACGACGCTCTTCCGATCTCTTTGGGAACCCGCAACAGGAGCGTTGGATTGCGAGGCGAACACCTGGATCTTGTCCTGACATTTGGGACATTTAAAAGAAGAATCCTTGTCCTTGGGTATCTTATGGTCCGGAATATTCAAGCGTGTATTACAATGGGGGCAGATAATATTCATGGTTTATTTTTCCCTTTCATAGCCATGGTCAATCTCAAGGGAATCGATATTACTGGTGGACTCTCCCCGGGCACTTTTTATGGAATCAAGGCCGCGGCCCACAATATCTTTCCGGGATGCATAGGCCGATGCCGTAACTTCATCAATCTGTCCCTCTTTAAAAAGGGCGATGATGAACTCGTCAAAGGAAATCATTCCCTGGGACTTGCCTGCCATGATGATATCATTAAAGGTTTTTCCCTCGGATTCCCCGTTCAGGATAGAATCTTTAACCCGCAAATTGGTTCCCAAGACCTCAAAGGCAGCCACCCGCCCCCCACCTACCTTGGGTAGCAGACGTTGGGCCACCACCCACCGAACCGTATCTGCCAGACGGATGCGAATCTGCCGTTCCTCTTCACTTGAAAACATACCCAACACCCGGTTAATGGTCTGGCCAGCATCCACGGTATGAAGGGTGGACAATACCAGATGCCCTGTTTCAGCGGCTGTCAATCCAATTTCAACGGTTTCTCTGTCCCGCATCTCTCCCACCAGAATCACCTTGGGTGCCTGGCGAAGGGCCGCCCGCAACCCGCTGGCAAAGGTATCAAAATCCATGCCCAGCTCCCGTTGATTAAAGGTGGATTTTTTCTGGGGATGCTGGTATTCAATTGGGTCTTCAAGGGTAATCACATGAACCGACTTGGTTTCATTTATTTTATCCAACAGCGCCGCAAGGGAGGTGGATTTACCGGACCCGGTTGCTCCGGTCACAAAGATAATCCCGTTTTTCTCTTCGGCCATGGGCAAAAAGCTTTTTGGCAGGTTCAACTCTTCTATTGTAGGAATTTTGGTCTCAAGCTTTCTTAGGACAATGGAGTATTTGCCAGACCGCGAGAAGATATTTACCCGAAATCTTGCCTTGGTACCCAGCTGGTAGGAAAGGTCACAGGAGCCTTCCCGTATAAGGGTTTCGGTCAGCTTCCGATTATTATTCATTAAATTCAGGGCAAAAATTTCCGTTTGAAAAGGGGTCAAAACGGCATAGGCCGGCTCAATTTCAACAGGAACCAGTTGCCCGGAACTTTCCACCTGGAGGGGTTTACCTGGTGTCAAATTTAAATCAGACACATTGGTGTGGGAGTCAAGCATCCTTGAAAGGATATGGTCAATCTGCTGTTTTTTCATGCCATCTCCCCTTGGGCAATACACATTTAATTTCCTAGGATCGGATTCAAATAACCCTATTTCAATTTCTGAATCAATTTCTAAACCAACATCTGAATCAATTTCTAAATCTAGGCTTCTGTAAAATCATTGGGCGGCGTTTTCAAAAATGGCCTGAAGAGTCCCTTGTTATTGGCCTTGCCATAGGCTTCCTCCGGACTGATCCACCCTTTTTTATACAATTGCATGATGGCATCATCCAGCAATTGCATGCCATATTGTTTTCCCGTCTGGATCATGGAGGGAATCTGGTGGGTTTTTCCTTCCCGAACCAGGTTCCGTACTGCAGGTGTTGCGATGAGAATCTCCATGGCAGCGCACCGCCCCTTTTTATCCACCCGTTTGAATAACACCTGGGCAACCACGGCCCGCAACCCGTCGGACAGGGTGGAGCGAATCTGGGCCTGCTCCGTGGATGGAAACACTTCGATAATTCTGTCAACGGTTTTCGCGGCAGAGGATGTATGAAGGGTACCAAATACCAGGTGACCGGTGGAAGCCGCTTCAATGGCAAGGGAAATGGTTTCAAGATCCCTCAGCTCACCCACCAGTATGATATCCGGATCCTCACGCAATGCCCCCCGAAGCGCCGAGGAGAATGTCTGGGTGTGGAGTCCCACTTCCCTGTGATTCACAATGCAGCTGTGGCTCTCGTGAACAAATTCAATGGGGTCTTCCACCGTGATAATATGATCTTTCCGGGTTTTATTGGCGTGATCCACAATAGCGGCAAGAGTAGTAGATTTACCAGATCCTGTGGGACCGGTTACCAACACCAATCCCCGGGGCAGGTTACCCAATTTGGAGATAACATCCGGCAACCCCAGTTGCTCTGCTGTCAGTACATTGGAGGGAATTTCACGAAAAACAGCTGAGATCCCGTTTTTCTGCATAAAATAATTGGCCCTGTACCGGGCCAACCCCGGGATTTCATATCCGAAATCCACATCACCGGTTTCCTCAAAAACCTTTATTTTTTCCTGGGAGGTAATTTCATACAAAATCCCCCTCAGTTTATCGCTGGTCAGCGTTTCGTACTTGATCCGCTCGATATCACCATTAAGCCTCAATGCCGGTTGCTGGCCCGACGCCAGATGAAGATCGGATGCGCCCTGGTCGTGCATGAGTTTAAAAAAAGCATCAATCTCAGCCATGTGGACACCTTTTCTCTAAGGTTTGTGGAAAATTTAGGCCTGTCTAATAAATTTTAAGGTAGCATCGGTTTCGTCTGCGGCCTTATTTTCTTCCTTGGTCATCTCAAGCATTTTTGAATGGGACTCCAGTACCGCAGAAATCTGCATTTCAAGTTGGATTCTCTGGCGCTTGAGTTCAATAATATCACTATGAAGCTGGGAAAGCCGTTTATGGGCACGGTTTAATATTTTTTCCGCTTCCACACCGGCATTGGCAATGGTAAACTGAGCTTCTTTCTTGGCATTTTCCTTCATCTGATCCAATACCTTCTGGGACTGAATCATGGCCGTTTTCATAGAATCTTCTCTTTTCCTATATCCCTGATTTTCAAGATCCAGACGGTAGTTTTCCTGCTTTAACTCCTCAAAAGATCGGCCCTGGGACTCAAGCTCCTTTGAAATATCCTCTAGAAAGAGATCCACTTCCTGAACATCGAATCCTCTGAACCGGGTGGTGAATTCCTTTTGCCTGACAACCAGTGATGTTACACCCATAAGAAAACTCCTTGTGTAAGATTAAACAATTGAGCGTGCCAGCCCGTGAAGACTGTTCACAACAAATGTCTGAAGAAAAATGATCACTAAAATCACAATTATAGGAGAGATATCAAATCCCCCAAAACTGATCGGAAGTCTTTTTCTAATCTGATAAAAAACCGGCTGGGTCGCTGTATTTATAAATCGAACAATGGGGTTGTACGGGTCTGGGCTGACCCAGGAAAGAACCGCACCCGCAATGATTATCCACATATATATACTCAATGCATAATCCAGCACCACGGCAATCGCTTCAAAAAAATTAGCCAAAACAAGCATGCAAACACCCTTACATTTAAAATTTATCCATAGTTTACATGGGCTTAGTAACGTGAAACAACTTAAAAAGTCAAGGTTTTTTGATCGTTTAGCCTCACAACCTCATTAATCTACCCCCTTTGGGATAATGACCCTTTCTTAAGTTTGTTTGTGAACCGGTTGTAGTTGTTTTTCAGGTTTTTTATAGATTCTCAGTCTTGACAAGCCCATAAGAATACATTAACAATGGTTAGACCATTCCATCCCGGGAGAAATCGATGCATTTCTATACCCAGGGATTCACATATGGTATATTATAACTTTAGGAAATCTACCTGGAGATTTTGCCAGATCTCCAGGGTTTACATGAGACATAAAATCAAAAAAGTAATCGTTTAAGGAGCTGTAAAGAATGGGTCAAATGAATCTTACCGAGACGAAATCCGTCTCCTATGAAAGAGCAGAGGTTAATAAGGGGTATACAGATGTTTCCCTTCGAATCAATCTCACCACAACCGATATTTTAATCAATCCCATAGCGGCTTCGGTGAAAGAAAAATTCATCGGCGGCAAGGGCTATGATCTATGGATGATGTGGAATGCCGTCACAGAAGATACCCGCTGGGATTCTCCTGAAAACGCCATTTGCATCTCTTCGGGCCCCCTGGGCGGAACCCCGGGATATCCCGGCGGAGGAAAAAGCATTGTGACCGCCATCTCCCCCTTAACCGGCATCCCCATCGATTCAAATGTGGGGGGATACTTTGGACCCTATAAAAAATTTGCCGGATTTGATGTCATCCAGATCGATGGCAAGGCAACAGAAGATACAGTCATTCTCATTGATGGAATTGAAAACAAAATAAAGGTTTTTTCGGCCTCTGATCTTCCGGATGATTCCTATGAGATGTCTGCTGCCTTGACCCATTATTTTGACGAGACAAAACCTGTCAATGTCTCGGTTGTCACGGCAGGACCGGGTGCCGAAAATACCTATTTCGGGTGCTTAAATTTTTCCTGGTGGGATGCAGGCCGAAAGATGGTCAGATACAAACAGGCCGGCCGTGGCGGCATCGGAACCGTGTTTGCCAACAAACGGGTCAAGGCGGTTGTGGCACGCTTCGGATCCGTGTCCATGAAAACCAACAATCCGGCAGACTTAGAGGCGCTCAAGAAAGTAACCAAAGCCCATGCCAAGGGAATTACCACCCTGGACCCCAAACAGAACCGAATGGCTGTCGTGGGAACCACCCATCTGATTCCCATCATGAACGACCACGACTGCCTGCCGGTCCATAATTTCAAATTCGGCTCCCACCCCGGAAGCCATGTCATTGGAGAAGAGGTGTTTCAACACATCTTTGACAAGGGATTTGACGGATGCTGGAAAGGCTGCGCCGTTGCCTGTGCCCATGGGGTAAAAGATTTTTCCCCCTTTACAGGTCCCTACCGAGGTACCAAGGTGTTTGTGGACGGACCTGAATATGAGACCGTGGCCGGATGCGGATCAAACCTGGGGATTTTCGATGCCCAGACCATCCTTGAAATTAATTTCTATTGTGATGCCTACGGCATGGACACCATTTCCGTGGGAACCTCCATCGGATTTGTCATGGAATGCTTTGAAAACGGCCTGATCACCCTGGAACAAACCAACGGTATGGACCTAAGTTTCGGCAGCCGGTACAACACGTTGGAGCTAATCCATCAGATGGCAAGAGGAGATGGTTTTGGCGCTATTGTGGGCAAGGGAATCCGCCAGATGAAGGCAATTTTTGCCCAAGACTTTGGGGCAGATGCAGCCTTTATGCAGGATATTGGCATGGAATCCAAAGGTCTTGAGTTTTCCGAATATATCACCAAGGAATCCCTGGCCCAACAGGGAGGATATGGCCTGGCCCTCAAAGGTCCCCAGCACGATGAAGCCTGGCTGATCTTCCTGGACATGGTTCACAATTTCATGCCCACCTTTGAGGACAAAGCCGAAGCCCTTCACTGGTTCCCCATGTTTCGAACCTGGTTCGGGCTCTGCGGCCTATGCAAACTACCCTGGAATGACATTGTACCCGAAGACAATAAGAACACTGCGGAACCTGCCAAGGTGGTAAAACATGTGGGATGGTATGCAGACTTCTTTTCCGCCGTAACAGGCCGCAAGGTCGGCCCCGATGACCTCATCACCATGAGCGAGGCAGTCTATAATTTCCAGCGGGTATTTAACCTGAAAATGGGATATGGTACCCGGGAGCACGACACCGTACCCTATCGTTCCATGGGACCTGTAACCCAGGAAGAATACCGGTCACGTGCAAAGCTATATGACGGTCAGCTTGTTGAAAAATACGATATGGACATCACTGAAATGGACACCCAGGCCAAGGTGGCCGCCCTGAGAAAACATAGAGAAGCACAATATGAACTGCTCAAGGATGCCGTGTATGCACGTCGGGGCTGGACCGCCAACGGAATCCCCACCCTTGAGACCGTAAAACGCTTAGGGATTGATTATCCTGAAGTTCTGGAAGTTCTCAAAAAAAACGGGGTTGAATAGGTTTCAATAGATCATGATAGAGGTTGATGAAAAAAAGATGCAATGGTCAGAAGGAATGACCATTGCATCTGTCTTGGAACTGGTGCCGGATGCAAGGTTTTGCTCCGTGGTCCGCCTTAATGGACGCCTGGTATCCAGTCCGAAGTTTTGTCTGACACAGGTCCCTGACAATTCAATCCTCCAATTGCTCCCCCTGGTGGCCGGGGGATAAAACCGCTCTTGGAATAGATTTTGCTTTTCAAACGAGAGCCTGTCTGTTACACCATAGTAATATACAGGCAGTTAATATTTCTATAAACCAGAAAAGAGTACACTATTGAAACGATTACGCGTATTTTTAAGAAACCTGTTCACAAATAAAAAGATTAAAGAAAATTCACCCCCCACCCCGGAACCGGCACCTAAACCATCCCCAGCTAAACTATCTCCAGCAACACCGTCTCCGGCTAAACCAGCTCCAGCCAAACCATCTCAAACCAAAGAGTCCAAACCGGCTGACCCTCTTCCCCGCCAACCGAAACAACAGCCGCCAAGGCCCAAAAAGCCCGCTTGGACCCTGGAAAAATTCCAGGTGGAACCCGAAGAAGGCAAGACCCGGTTCCACGATCTGAATCTCCCCATAAGCTTGATGCACGCCATTTGTGACCTAAAATTTGCGTATTGCACCGATATCCAGGCCAAACTGCTGCCACACACCCTCAGCGGAAAGGATGCCACGGCCAAGGCCCAGACGGGTACCGGCAAAAGCGCCACATTTATTGTAGCCATTATCAAAACCTTCTTAGAAAAATCCATCAAAACCAAAAAAGGAATGCCAAGGGCCCTGATCCTTGCCCCCACAAGGGAATTGGTTCACCAGATCGAAAAAGATTTCAAAGGCCTAGCCAAGTATACTCCTTTACGGATTCTGTCCGTATTCGGCGGCACCGGATACAACGAGCAGATGACCATTCTCCGGGAGAAACAGGTAGATGTTATCACCGCCACCCCGGGAAGACTGCTGGACTTTATCAGCAAACGCCTGATCAACCTGTCCCAGGTGGAAATCGTTGTTCTGGACGAGGCAGACCGAATGCTGGACATGGGGTTTATCCCGGATGTACGCAGACTGATCTACATGACCCCCCACAAGGACAAGCGCCAGACCTTGTTCTTTTCAGCCACCCTCA
>CAXHYW010000166.1:0-7198 GCA_964021475.1 uncultured Desulfobacteraceae bacterium
AGGGTTCGCCCTGGCTGAAACGATTCTCATCAAAGGGTAAAGACTGGGTGTTTAAATTGTCAGGCAGAAGATAGCTTTCCTTGAAGGCGGCTTTTGCAAGGAGCAAAGGACCAAAGGCGGCCACAATGGTCTCAAACGCAGGTTTTTTTGCGGCCAGGGTTTCCAGTGCTTTTTCAATCCCCTTGACAGATTGGTCATGTCTGATACGTTCTTGGGTCATCTTTAAAATTCCTTTAGCAATCTTATACCATCATCATATGTTCAACTGACGGGTTATGGGCCTGGCCAGTTTAACAAAAAACACTTTCCTGGTCAATTCCTGTGCCAGCGCATTGTAGTTGTATCTGGAACCCAAGCTTTTACAGGGACATACCAAAAGCGGCTTCAAAATGGCATCCTTGTCCGCCGCCTCCCATATAGGCAAAACTTTTTGGCCCATATTCATTAATGGTATGATTAAGACGTTCGCCCATCTGCTCAACGGGGCGAAACTCATTGCCACCAATAGGATTAAACCATCTTGGGGTTTACAACCGGGACGGTTTCATGTAGGAAATAAATTAGATCCATGGCAGATTCTTAAATTCTTAAGGAGGCAGGTGTGATCAACCGAAAGACCGTTGCTGCTTTAGGCCTGAAACCCATGACCCGTTCCATGTGTTACGATTTTTACGTTAAACTGAACTCTGAACTGGAAACCCCTGATGCCATAAAAGAATCGGTTGGCTTTTGGCAAGATGACAGTGAAAAGCTCAACCATCTCTGGTGGGTTCTAAATTATTATGCTGAAAATTTTGATCCGGACCGCAATTTACGGGCGTATGTTGAAAGATTTCTGGATGCCCTTGCGAAGAGACAGCAGATCGTTTCTGAACCCTAAACGGTTCCTGTCAATCAAACAGCATCGCTATCATCCCCCCATATATCAACAATTTTGGTATTACCGGGATAATCAAGTGTTTTGTATTGGGTGATGTTTGATAATTTTTTGGTTATTTCCCCCAACCGGGTGGCCTGGGATTTAATCGAATTCAGATTATTAGTGGTTATGCCCAGCTCCGGGCTCATGAGCAGTAGTTCAGAATAGCCGAGGATCGCCTGGAGGGGCTGATTGATTTCATGACAGACGGCACCGGCCATCTCCAGAACCCCCTGGAGTCGCTCCCGCTCATAGGTATCTTTTTCCGCCGCCTTTCTCTGGGAAATATCGATAAACGTGGCAATGGTCCAGGCCATGGGGTCGTTGCTGTCCGTGCAATTAAGACGAATATGGGCGGGGAAAAGACTGCCGTCCTTTTTCACCACATCGATCTCATAATCTACCGTTCCCTCACTGGTCAAACCCTCGTAAATGGTCTTACCGGCATAGTCATAGTCCTCAATGGCCAGATAAATCATGCGGACGCTCTCATTCTGGAAGTCTTCTTTGGCACGGTATCCGAACATTTGAACCATTTCCGAATTCACCCATGTAAAGGTTCGATTATGAACCAGAGCAATGCCCACCGGGGAAGATTCCAGAATTTTTTCCAGAATCATGCGCTGGTCATTGATTTTTTCATCCGCCTCTTTTCGTTCAATGGCCAGGGCCACATGCTGGGAGATTGAATTTAACAAAACCAGATCCTCTTTCCCATAGGCCTCGGCATTGTGATAGTCCTGAATCACCATGGCGCCGATCACCCGGCCTCTTATGATCAAGGGAACCCCTATCAAAACTTTAAAGGCGCTTCCAATAAGACTCCCCCCCTTTTCCTCGACTAGTTTAAAACAATCGGCTTCATAAAGAAGTAAAGGAGATTTTGCCTTGATGATCTCGCCGGTGAATATCGGTTTTTTGCTGAAATTCAAAATTTCTTTGGGAATATCATCCTTTTCATCCACACAATAGGGAAAGGTGATGGCATCCCGTTCTTCATCGAGCAGGGCGATAAAAAAATTATCCACATTGAGTATTTTATCAAGGGATTGATGGATCACCTTGTACAAGTCATCCAGATTAAGGGTCTGGGTAACGGCCTGGGAGATTTCAAACAACACCTCAATGGTCCTGGCAAGGTCCCGTTTTTTTTGTCTGCTGCCTGATTCTGCTCCACCCATTGTGCCCCTGCCTGCATCTAAAGTCTGTTTGAAAACTGCGCATTATTCCATTAATAATCTATTAAATCAAGACCAAAAAAAAGAGATCCTTTCCTTTTTTTCAGCTGCTGGACCCCCATATATCCACTATTTTCGTGTCCCCGGGATAGGGAATGGTTTTATACCGGGTAATCATAGAAAGCCGTTTCGTAATTTCTCCTATGCGAGAGGCCTGTTTTCTGATCTGGTTTAATTCCTTGGCAGTAATCGCCCCGGGCAGATCAAACAGGGCACAATAACCAAGAATGGCCTGGAGGGGTTGATTAATCTCATGGCAAATAGCCCCGGCCATTTCCAAAACCCCCTGGAGTTTCTCCTTTTCTATCTTTTCTTTTTGGGCGATATCCCTCAGGGAAATATCAGTAATCGTGGCAATGGTGTTTCCCTGATTATTTTCCGGGTTGGAACGACTTAAGATGATATGGGCTTTGAACAGACTGCCGTTTTTGCGTTTCAGGTCAAAATCGAAATCCACCCGGGGCCCCAGGGCCACCCCCTTTTGGACAATGGCTCCGGCTTCTTTATAAGCCTGTTCCGAGGCATAAATCATCCTAGAACTCTGCCCGGTAAATTCCTGTTTGGAATCATATCCGAACAGTCGTTCCATTTCAGTGTTCACCCACTTGAAGACCCGGTTCTCCAGCAGACAGATTCCCACGGGAGAAGATTCTAAAATGGTTTCAAGAAGCTGTTGCTGGGTCAATAATTGCTTTTCTGACTCTTTTCTTTCAATGGCCAGGGCAATATGCTGGGAAATCGCATTTAACAGATCCAGATCCTTTTGATCATAGGCCGCTGAGGAGATAAAATTTTGAATGGCAACAGCCCCAATGACCCCGCCTTTGATAATCATGGGAGCCCCCAGCCAGATCTTGCTGACGGTGCCAACAACGTTCTGATTCTGCTGGGTGGCAAAATCGATGATATCCTGCTCGAAAAATATCAGGGGGGTTCGGGACTCAATGACCTTTCCGGTCAGGGATGCGGTTTTACTGAAATTAAAGATTTCACCGGGATTTCCATCTTTTTCATCCACATGGTAGGGAAAAGTAATGGAATCCTTTTCTTCATGGTGGAGGGCAATATAAAAATTATCCGCATTGAGAATTTTACCAAGGGCAATGTGAATCACCTTGTACAACTCATCCAGGTTAAGGGTGTGGGTGACCGCTTCGGATATTTCAAACAGCACCTCAAGGGTTTTGGCATCATCTCTTTTTTCCACGACCCCTCCTCCCCGCCTAATTAATCCACATTAACATGATATTTTCCGCATTATCTCCTGTTAAGAAATTGATTTTTCTGAGATAACAGAGTATATCCATTTTTATAGCAAGACAGATACCAAATGGGTAGTACAAAATAATATTTAATAATAAGGTATTCCTAAGAACGCTGTTATGAAATCCATTGAAGAAATTTCCCTATTGTATGAAATCAGTGAGGCCCTAAACCAGCACCTGGACATGAAAAAGTCTTTGATCAAAGTGTTAAGTGTCTTGTCTGAATCCCTGAACCTGGTCAGGGGAATCATTTTTCTTACCAATTCGGAAACAGGGGAGATCCGGATAGAAATTGCCCACGGCATCTCTGAAGATACCACCCAAAAAATTAAATACCTGCCCGGAGAGGGCATTATCGGCCAGGTGATTGAATCCGGAAACCCGGCGGTGGTCCCCAGAATCAGCAAAGAACCCCTGTTTCTTGATAAAACAGATTCCCGGAAACTTGTCGAAGGACAGGATTATTCCTTTATCTGTGTGCCCATCAAAAAAGACAGCCGGGTGGTGGGTGCCATCAGTGCGGACCGGCCCTATGAGGGCAAAAAATCTCTGGTTGCCGGTGAAAAACTCCTGTCGGTGGTGGCAACCATGGTGGCCCACCATGTCATCAATATTGAAACTGTCCGGGTGGAAAAAGAACAACTCAAGACCGAAAATGTCCGGCTGAAATCCGAACTGGAAAACAAATACAGCTTTACCAATATCATTGGCAATTCAAACAAAATGCGGGAAGTGCTGCAGATGATATCCCAGGTATCCTCCTCATCCGCCACCGTCCTGATCCGGGGAGAAAGCGGTACCGGAAAAGAATTGGTGGCCAATGCCATCCACTATAATAGTGAAAGAAACCAGCAGCCCTTTATCAAAATAAATTGTGCGGCCATTCCCGAGAACCTTATTGAAAGTGAATTGTTCGGCCATGAAAAGGGGGCATTCACCGGGGCCTCCCACCAGAAAAAGGGAAAATTTGAAATCGCCAACAAGGGGACCATTTTTCTAGATGAAATCGGAAACATGGCGCTGAGCGCACAGGTCAAGTTGTTGCGAGTCCTCCAGGAAAAGGAATTTGAGCGGGTAGGGGGGTATAAGCCTATCAAATCCGATGTCAGGATTGTGGCGGCCACCAACTCCAATCTGGAAGAGATGGTGAGCCAGGGAAAATTCAGAGATGATCTGTATTTCAGGCTCAATGTTTTCCCCATTTACATCCCCAGTCTTCGCATGCGAAAAACCGATATTATCCTTCTGGCCGACCATTTTCTGGAAAAATACCTGAAAGAACACGCAAAGCAGATCAAACGGATCACCACCCCGGCCATTGACATGATGATGGAATACCACTGGCCCGGCAATGTCCGGGAGCTTGAAAACTGCCTTGAGCGGGCTGTCATCCTGTGCAATGAAGGTGCCATTCACTCCTACCACCTACCAGCCACCCTCCAGACAGGAACAAAATCCAAAACCCTGCCCCTTTCCCTTGAAGATGCTGTGAATAACCTTGAAAAAGAGATCATCATGGATTCTTTAAAAAATACCCGGGGTAATATCAATAAAGCCGCCAAACTCATTGGCATCACCGTAAGAAAATATGCATACAAAGCGGCCAGGTACCATATCAACTATAAAGATTATCGGTAAACCACAGATATAGGCGTTTAATAGTAGGTGCTACATTGTGGGTTGACGGAAGAGATCCATTCATCCTATTCTATTTTGGTTCTATTCCGACAATTCACTAAACCCTTTATTTAAAAGAGTGGCACCATGAAAAAACATCCTTTTCTGAGTCTTCTTTTTCTTTTCTTGCCCCTTGTTTTCTCCTGTGAAAACAACACGATTCCCCCGGGGTTTTCAATGGATACCACCCAAAACGAAATCCTGGTCCAGCACACGACCGGGGTTGAATCCCGGCAGGTCACCCAGATCTATGAGGCGGTGGGCACCATCCGACCATTGACGGAAACGATCATAGAATCCCAGGTCAGCAGCCAGATCTTAAAAATCAATGTGGTTCCCGGGGCCAGGGTGGAAGCTACGCAAGTTTTGGTCCTGCTGGATACAAGACAGCTCAACACCCGGCTTGAACAGGCGAAACAAGGGTTGGCCTATGCCAACAATACCCTTAGCCAGGCCAAAAAAGCCATTGATGAAGCCAAAGCCGGCCAGGACCAGGCCAATGCCGCCTATCTACGAACCAAAATCCTCTTTGAAAAAGAGGTGGTAACCTCCCAGCAAATGGAAATTGATCGGGCCGCCTTTCTCCAGGCAAAGGCCCGGTATGAAAAAAGCCGTGAAGGGGTCCAGGCTGCCAAATCCAATATCCGCCAGGCAACCGAGGTGGTGAAAGAAGCTAGGATCGGCCTGGGATATGCCAGTATCAAAGCGCCTGCTTCAGGCGTGGTGGTGGAGCGCCTCATTGATCCCGGGGACCAGGCCATACCGGGCAAGCCTCTGCTCATTGTCCAAACCTCTGGATCCCTGCGCCTGGAAGCCCGTGTCCGGGAAGGATTGATCGGCAAAATCATCCATGGAAACCCCTATGAAGTGGGAATTGAAACCCTTAAAACCAATGTGACGGCCACCATTGAAGAGATTGCCCCTTATGCAGACCCTTCCACCCGGACCTTTTTGGTCAAGGCGGCCCTGCCCGATACTCCAGGCATTTATCCAGGCATGTTTGGCCGGCTGCTCATTCCGGTGAAAACCCAGGCAACCCTTTTGATACCAAAGGAGGCCGTCATTCGGGTGGGACATCTTGAAATGGTAAATGTCCAGGCCCCTGACGATAAGAATAAAAAAAGATATCGATCCGTCTATATTAAAACCGGAAAAGTCATTGGCCAAAAGATTGAAGTTCTTTCCGGACTGACCGGAACGGAAACCCTGGGATATTAGACACAAATGGCTGATCTAAATATAGAGACAACCCCTCCGGGAATCCTTTCAAAAATTGTGGAAGTGTTTTTGTCCTCCCAACTGTCTATCATGTTGATCATGATCGCCCTTTGCTTAGGGATTTTCAGTGTGGTGATCACCCCCAAGGAAGAAGAGCCCCAGATTGTCGTGCCCATGGCCGATATCTATGTCAGTGCCCCGGGTGCCACCCCGGAAGAAATTGAAAAACTGGTGGCCACCCCCTTGGAACAGATCCTCTGGGAAATTGACGGGGTGGAATATGTCTATTCCATGGCCACCCGGGAAATGGCCGTGGTCACGGTCCGGTTCTTTGTGGGAGAAGATCGGGAAAAGTCCATTTTAAAACTCCACAACAAGATCCAGATGAGCCTGGACCGGGTCCCCCCCATTGTGAAAAACTGGCTGGTACGCCCCATTGAAATTGATGATGTGCCCATCGTTAATCTGACCCTTTTTTCCGAGGCCTATTCAGACCACGAACTTCGCCGGGTGGGAGAAGAGGTGGCAACCCGGCTATCCCGACTGGAAAACATCTCCAGATCTACCATTGTGGGGGGCCGGAAACGGGAAATCCGGGTGGAAATGGATCCTGGAAAAATGAAGGGATTCGGAGTTTCCATCCTGGACATCAACAAGGCCCTCATGGGGGCCGACGCCTCCACCCGGGCAGGAACCTACAATAAAAACAACCAGGTCATCACGCTTACTTCCAGCTCCTTTCTGACCTCAATTGATGAGGTGCGATCTCTGGTGGTCTCGGGACAGACCGGCATGCCGGTTTATCTGACGGATGTGGCAACCGTCATTGACGGACCGGAAGAGGCCAATTCCTACACCCGCATCGGATTTTCCAATTATTA
>CAXHYW010000167.1:0-7161 GCA_964021475.1 uncultured Desulfobacteraceae bacterium
ATATCCAGCACTCCTATGATCTTTTTCCCATTTTGGGTGAGCGGAGCCGCCAGCATGGGGGAACGCTTTCCGGAGGCGAGCAGCAGATGCTGGCCATTGCAAGGGCGCTAATGACCAAACCCAAGGTTTTGCTGTTGGACGAGCCATCTCTGGGCCTTGCCCCCATTATTATCCAACAAATTTTTAGAATCATCGCTGATATCAACAAAGAAGACGGCACCACCATTCTTCTGGTGGAGCAAAATGCCAACCTGGCACTCCAGGCGGCCAGTCGTGGCTATGTGGTCGAAACCGGGGAAATCACCCTGGAAGACAAAGCCAGTGACCTGTTGAAAAACCCCAAAATCAGGGAAGCCTATCTGGGAGAATAAAAACCGATAGGAAGCTGATATTTTTAACAAGAGCCGGTTTGGGTTTGTCCTGAACCGGCTCTTACCGTTCTTGCCGGCAAGCTTGTTTTAACAAAACCATGGGTTCCTAATTTCATCCGGTTCTCAATTTCGTCCGATTTTCAATTTCACCCGATTCTCAATTTCGTCCGGTTCTCAATTTCATCACCGCCGGTTCAGAGCCCAGAACAATTTTTTGTTTTGGTCATAGAGCTGTTTAAACACGGTGAACATTTTGGTATAGATTTCCCAGGTCCCCGGATCTGGTTCATGCACCGACCCGATATCCACAAGGGCTTTGGCATCTTCAATTGATGCTATGGCGCCAAGACCCAATCCGCAGACAATAGCTGCCCCGGCGGCCCCGGCATTTTGGGGTTCCCGGGGCACCTGAATCTGTCTTCCTAGAATATCGGCCATGATCTGACAGAGAACTTGGGATTTGGCTCCGCCCCCCACAAACCGAAGGCTGTCCTGGGGGGGCACCTTTTTTTCAATAGCCTCCAGCATCCAGCGTTTATGAAAGGCCATGCCTTCCAGAACCGAACGGATCATGGCCCGTTTACCTGTGTGAAGCCCGAGATTAAAAAACATGCCCCGGGCCATGGCATCTTCCCTGGGGGAACGGTTCCCATGAAGCCATGGGGTAAAAATCACCCCACCGGAACCCGGTTCAATCTGGGATACTTTTTCATTCATGAGATCATAGAGGGCATCGGGTGAATCACCTGTAAGTTGCGGTTCCAGATAAATACCAATGGAATCCTTGGCCAGATGATCCCTGACCCACTGGAGACAAAGCCCGGAGGTCTCCTGCTCTGCAATATAATTATACTGCCCGGGCAGGGCAGAGCAAATCGCTGCAATGAAATGATGGATATCCACCATGCGTTTGTCCACATTGGCAATCACCCAGCCTGAAGTACCGGTATAAATATGGGTATCATGGAGATCCACACTGCCGCTGCCAAGGGCGATCATGCTGGTATCTCCGCCTCCGTTAAACACGGGAATCCCCTTCACAAGTCCCAGCTCCTTGGCAGCCCGGAAAGTCAACTCCCCGGCCTTGCCCAGGGACTCTTGCACCTCCGGTAACAGGGTCTGATCCACATCAAAAAGAGTGCAGAGACGGGAAGACCAATGACCATGACCCTTCCGGGTATCATATAAAAAAGTCAAATTGGCAGAATCCCGGGTCATAGCCGCATTGCCTGTACACCGCAAGGCTATATAGTCCCTGACATCCAGCCATTTATCAGCTCTGGCAAAGGCTTCCGGCTCATTTGCCCTGACCCAATGGTACTTCCAAAGGGGATCTTTGGCGGTTGCAGCAGCCCCCCCTGTGATGTACAGTGCCTGGAGTAATTTAACCGCATTGAGGTTTTCTATTCTGGGAAACCCTCTGGCAAAATTTTTCTCAAACTCCTTGATTGCCCGGCCATCCATATACCCCATTGGATTGCGTACCGGTACTCCATCCTTGTCCACCAGAACCAGGGCCTGCATCTGACAGCAAAATGAAACGGCAGCTATTTTTTCTTTATCACACCCGGCCCGGTCCAAAACAACCCGACTCCCTTTGCAAATAGCATCCCACCAATCATCAGCCCGCTGCTCAGCCCCCCCATCAGAGCTGGTAATCAATTCATATCCCACAGCTTGAGAATCAATCAGAACCAGTTTTTTACCCATCTCAAACAAGCAGGTCTTTGCACTGGTGGTGCCAATATCATAGGTCAACAGATGGATGATCTCACTCATTGCGGCTCCATTTTATTTAGGTTTAGGCCTTGTACACCCATATACTGACTGGTCAGTACAAGTCAAGATAAATTGAGGTTCCCATTTAAGCCAGGGGTACCCAAATCTTACCAAATCCTGTCTATATTCACATAACCGCAAATATTTGCATTAGAAAAGTTTATGGTTGACAATATGGCCCAGTGTTGTATTTTTGCACTGACCAGTCAGTTTATAAAACATATTAATTGAGGATTCCCATGGAAACACCCCACGCAACTTTGGAAAAGCAAGACCAATATGCTATTTCCAGTTACCATGACACCCCAAAGATCATGGCCCGCTTAAATCGGCTCATCTCCCAGCCCATCCGGGGATTGAAAAAAGAGGCTCTGGCCAACTATCTGGCTCACTTTGAAAATGCCTGCGGCCAGTCAAAAATAAAAATCAAAGAGGCCCAGGAATTTATTCCAGGGGGAGTCCAGCATAACCTGGCCTTTAACTACCCCTTTCCTCTGGTTTTCACCAAAGCCTCGGGCCCCTATCTCTGGGATCTGGATGGGAACAAGTATATCGACTTTTTACAGGCAGGTGGCCCCACCCTATTGGGGTCCAACCCGGAAAATATCAGAGAGCAGGTCATCGACCTGCTCAACACCACAGGACCGGTTACAGGACTTTTCCATGAGTATGAACTAAAACTGGCTAAAAAAGTGGTCCAGCACATGGCAGGGGTTGACATGTTTCGGATGCTTGGCAGCGGGACAGAAGCTGACATGGCGGCCATCCGCATAGCAAGACTTGCCACCAAGAAAAAATATATCCTGAAAATGGGGGGCGCCTACCACGGATGGAGCGATCAGCTGGCCTACGGAATTCGCCTGCCCGGCACCAAACATATGGAAGCCCACGGGGTACCCAAAAACTGCTTTAAATATACCCAGGAATTTTTCCCCAATGATATTAAAGACCTTGAGAAAAAACTCTGGAGAAATAAATTCAGGGGAGGCACGGCTGCCGTGCTCATGGAACCCATTGGTCCTGAAAGCGGAACCCGCCCTCTATTCAAGGAGTTTAACCGGCAGGTCAGGGAACTTTGCGACAAGTACGGAGCCCTGCTGATTTTCGATGAGGTGGTAACCGCCTTTCGCATGGGAATGGGAGGGGCCCAGGGGTACTTTAATGTGATCCCTGATCTAACGGTATTCGGAAAAATTATTGCCGGAGGCTACCCCTCTGCCGGTGGTCTTGGGGGTAAAAAAGAGTATATGCAATACCTGGCTGCCGGTATCCAGAGCGGAAGCAAAAAGGCTCTGGTCGGCGGCACCATGGCGGCAAATCCTTTGAGTGCCGCAGCAGGTTACCTGACCCTGTGCGAACTGGAAAGAACCAATGCCCCGGTGGTTGCAGGAAGAGCTGGAGACCGGCTTACCCAAGGCCTGGAACAGTTGATCCAAAAATACAACCTGCCCTTTGTGGCCTTTAACCAGGGGTCGGTGTGTCACCTTGAAACCGTGGGGACCATGCTCTTTCACATCCCCTGGAACCGGCCCTGGAAAATCCCGGGAACCCTGAAAAACATCCATGCCAGAAAAAAAATAATGGAAGAAATGGGAGCTGCTTATATGGCAGAAGGGATTGTAACCCTGGCAGGGTCCCGGATGTATACCTCTGCCGCAGATACCGATGAGATCATTGATGAGGCCCTGATCCGTTTTGATCGGGTCTTTCAAAATATAGAGGGGGTATCATAATGGAAACTACCAAGATCTTGGATCAGTTAAAAAACGCAAAAGAGATTGTCTGTGATTCCGGACGGAAGCTGTTGGAACGGGGGTTGGTGGAAGGCACCTGGGGCAACTGCAGCCTGCGGATTGATAACCAGCTCATGGCCATCACCCCCAGCGGAAGAAGATATGAAGAGCTTAACCCCGATGATATCGTAATCATGGATTACCACACCCTTAAGGTCATTGGGAATATCAAACCCTCTTCTGAAAAAAAACTCCACGCCCGGATCTACCAGACCCGCAAAGAGATCCATGCCGTGATTCACACCCACCAGCCCAATGCCTCCACTGTGGCTGCAGCCCGGCGGGAACTCCCCCCCATTCTGGATGACCAGGCCCAGATCCTGGGGCCCAGCGTCAGGTGCGCCGACTATGCCCTGCCCAATACAAAGAAAATCGTAAAAACGACCGTGCGGGCTTTGCGGGGCCGGTATGCAGCCCTAATGGCAAACCATGGGGCCATCACCCTGGGCCGAACCATGGAAGAAGCGGTCACTGCTGCTCTGGTCCTTGAAAAAGCCTGTAAAGCCTTCATCGAAGCTGAGTTTCTCGGTGGTGCCAAAAGCATCCACCCAGTGGAGGCCTGGGTCATGCACAAGGTATATCTGTTCATGTACTCCCGAAATAAAGAGAAAAACAGATAGCCCGTACCAAGGGGTGTACGGTCCAAAATACAAATAATTCTTTCTTTTTTAAATAGATAATGAATTGTATTAAGAGCTTAGAGAATCCCAGGCTCTGTCAGGCGGGACTCAATGTTCACAGGGGCTTTGATCTGTTGTTCGTTCAACATAATCGTTTCTGTTTGTTTCCAGGCAACGATATTAATCCGACCGATCCTGACCCGCTTGTCTGGTTTGATCAGTTCCCGGGTGACCGTTAGTTGCTTTTGCCGGATATCATCCCGGGTTCCCTTGTCCTTTTTCTTCACCGCAGCCAGAACGGCGGTTTCATTGGCAGGATCCATGGCGGCTTCCCATGCTGAAAGCAAGGCCCCCATAAAAACTTTCACCCGATTGGGATGATTTTTCATCATCTTGCCCGAGGTCACAATGGAATTGGCCACAAAATCCACCCCGAAATCAGAGGGGTTGAAAAAATAAACCGCCTCCCCTTCCCGGCCCAGTTTATCCTGGAGAATCACCCCCTGGGAATTTCGATATACCGGCCAGACATCCACCTTTTTTTTCAAAAAAGGGGCAAAATCAAACCGGACCCCCGAGAGCACAACATCCCGATCATCCAGCCCGGCACTTCTCAAAATGGTTTTCATGATGGTTTCATCATTCCCCCCAAAGGTGATACCGATATGGCGGCCCTTAAGATCTGCCAGTTGTTTAATTTCAGGCCTGTCTGCCCGATAGATCCATTGCATGGGATTCACTTGGAAAAGCTGGGCCAACACCACCACATCCGCGCCTTTGTCCAGGGCCCGGATGACCTGATCCGCCGAGGCTACCCCAAAATCGGCATACCCCAATTCCAGTTCCTTGATGGCATTTTTTTCAGGACTGCCTTCCTTGACATTGACCTTAAGTCCTGCATTTTTAAAATATTCCTGATCCACAGCAAAGATATCCCCGGCCACACTGGTGTTGAACAGCCATTTAAGACGATAATGAAGCGTAACAGTTCCGGCAGTGGCAGTGGCAAAAAAGACAAGACCCATGATAATGGTCAGGTTAAATTTATATCCTATTCCAAGATATTTCATAATAGTTCCCCTCCCTTTGGTACGGACCACCTGGTTTTCAGTTGTTCCCCCAGGGTTTCCAAAATCCCCTGGTAGATAGAAATCACAATACCAATAAAAAAAAGGGCCACCAGTATCCCGGCCAGATCACTCCGGTAAAGGGCGATGCGGATGCTGTACCCGATACCGGCATTGGCGGCAATGAATTCTGCCACGATAGTCCCGGCCATAGCCAGGGTAGCGGAGCCGGCAATGACCGTGGTCAGTTTACTTAAATTTTCAAAGGCCCGGATCTTGACCTCCAACTGCCACCGCATCCTTCCTGTGACAATATAAAAATGTTCAATATCCTTCACCGGCACGGCCATCACCCCCAGCACCGACAGCAGCAGCGGAAAATAGCAGATCATGGAGGCGATGAGAAGCCTGGACATAAATCCGTCTCCCAGGAGGATAAAAATAATCGGCGCCAGGGCCACAATGGGATAGGCCTGGATATTATAGGCCATTACCTTAATAAAGGAACCTGCCCAGGAAGATTTGCGACCCAGAATCCCCACGGTAAAAGCCAGGATAATGGAGATCACCTGACCCAGAATGGTTACCGAAAGGGTATTGAATACATCGAAAAAATACCCATGGGAAACCCGGCCGGCTGTCTCCAGGATAAGGGTCAAACCCGGGATCACATAATCGGAGAGGGTCAACACCTGTTTAATTCCCAAAAGGCAGGTAAGCCCCAGACAATAGACAATCAAAAACTGATATATCCGTCTAAAAAGCATCCATGATCTCCAGCATACTGGCCTCAAAGACTTTTTTTTCGAGGGTGTACCCCTGGACATAATCACGGCCCTTTACCATAAAACTGCCCTTTTGTTTGACAGGTTCGCTCAAGACCAAGATATCCCGGCAGAACTTGGCCACTTCCATGAGGTTATGGGAGATATAAAGAAACATTTTTCCGGGAAAAAACGCTTTGATCGCCAGGATAATGGTTTCCCGCAGGGCCTCGTCCACATTGGCCAGGCTTTCATCCAATATCAGTAGGTCAAACTCCTGGAGCAGATAGCGGATGAGGTTCATTCGGTTCTGCTGGCCCATGGATAGCTGTGAAAACCGTGCATCCAGAACCGATTCCAACTTGAAGATGTCTATTAGTTCCTTTTTCAGACCCTCTTTGCCCGGGGGACAGACCTTGTTCAGATGCTTCCCGGTGCTGGACCAGCCCGGAAGCCTTTCCTGGTTGTACGAATATAGGATTTTCCCCATTCCCGAAGTTACAATCCTGCTTTCCGGCTTGTTTGCCTGGCTTGCCAAAAGCTTTGCCAGGGAGGTCTTTCCCACCCCCGACGGCCCGAACACTGCATTGAACCCCGGTGCTGTCATGGAAAAACAAAGATTATCGATGACGGGAACCTCTGCCCCGGGATATGTATATTTCAGACCATCACAGTCAAGACGCATGGGCTTCTCCATTTAACATAAGTACCTGTAAATTCCCTATTACCCTTACAAGGTTACACCCTAAAAATCAATCCTGTTATAG
>CAXHYW010000168.1:0-7138 GCA_964021475.1 uncultured Desulfobacteraceae bacterium
TGAGCATCATCAATAAATTTGGTTCTAAAAAGATTGCATCTGCCTGTTCAAAAATTTTTCTAATCGATTCTGGCAGAGATAGCCAGACGCCCTATATGGTTTTTTTGCCCATAAAAAACCACGGCGACTCCCAGGTACTCATGGCTCAAACCATCATCGAAGATAATTTTTTAGAGATAAAAAGTGTTGATGCTGTTGCAAAAAAGGTGGGTATAAGTCCCCGTCATTTTAAACGTCGCTTTAAACAGGCCACCGGAGAATTACCCCTTAAATATCTTCAGCGAACAAGAATTGATGCAGCAAGACAGATGCTTGAAACCACGAAAGATTCCATTGATGAAATCACCTGGTCTGTCGGATACCAGGATGTCAGCTCCTTTTGCCGGCTCTTTAAGCAGACAACCGATTTGTCCCCCAAGGCATACAGGGATAAATTTTTTAGTGGCGCCCAGGTGTTTTAAATTTAGTCTAACTTCCTATGATCTGGCAATCAGTCTTTGTTACGAGTTTACACCGAAATTGACCGGAACCATAGGCTATCCTTATTGATGATTTAGCTTGGACAACGCCTCAAGCATCCATTGCCCGGCCATGCCAAGATGACGCTGCTGAGTCCATATCAGATATACCGGAACCAGGGGCTCAACAATATCCATAAACAAGGACAATTTCACAAGCGTTCCCTTCTTAAGATCCTTGGCAACCGCCTGGGCGGGAAGAAATGACCAGCCAGCCCCCCTGCGAACTAGGTCCGTAATCCCATGGGTACTTTCAATCCTCCAGATTTGTTTTCCAAAAATAATGGATTCATCCTCCCGTTCTCCACCGCGGCTGGTAATGACCAGTTGTCGGTGGGATTCAAGATCATGAAGGGTGAGCTGCTTTTTTTTAGCCAGAGGATGATCAACGGAGGCCACAGGGACAAAGGCAATATGAGATACCAACCTGTTTGGAATGGTCTGGCTTGGCAAATCGCTGGGAACCAGAATACCAATATCCACCCGGCCCTGTTCAACCATTGTATGGATATCACCTAAAACACCATAAAGGACCTCTAATTCGGTGGCAGGATACTTTTCTCCAAATTTTTCGAGCACATCCATCAACCGTTCCCGGGAGATAATTTCATCCACGGCAATCCGCAGGAGGGAATCAATCCCCCCCTCAAAAGCCAGGGCACGTTCCACAAAAACCTGACAGCTGTTTACAATCTGCCTGGCTTCCCGTAAAAGCACCTGGCCTTCCCGGGTCAGAACCGGAAGCTTGCCTTGACGGTTAAAAAGCGCAACCCCCAGATCAAGCTCAAGATTGGAAATGGCTGTGCTTACAGCAGACTGTGCCTTACCCATGTGTCTGGCTGCCGCTGAAAAGGAACCTTTATCGGCAATTTTGATGAAGGTTTTAAGATTATTTAAAGATAAATTCATAACACACCTATCAATTATTTAGATGGAATCCAACTTGTTTTATAACAATTAATGGTGGTAAAAGAAAAGCGTAAATTAAGTATTTGCCTCTGGCTAATGGTTTTCCATATGCTAAATAACGGCAAAGGGTTTTTTAATAAAAATAGATTCTGGAAAAAAATATGAGAACATTTTGGGAAAGAGTGAAGCACACCCTTTTATTTGAATTGGTATTGCTTTTACTATGTACCCCGGTTATTGCACTGGTGCTCGACAAAAGCTTTAGTCATACAGGCATGTTTAGTTTAGGGTTGAGCACCGCGGCAATGATCTGCAACGGATTGTATAATTATGCCTTTGATAGGATACTTCTTTATTTAAATCGCCCCCTTTACCCCCGGTCATTTAATTTTAGGTGCTTTCATTCAATATTGTTTGAACTTTGTCTTTTATTCATAACCCTGCCCCTCGTAATGTGGTGGCTGAAATTGTCATTTCTTCAGGCCCTGGCCCTGGATATTTCCTTTGCCCTTTTTGTTCCGGTTTATGCCCTTATTTTCAACTGGGTTTACGATCTTGTCTTTCCACCACCCGGTCACCTTTGCCCCACCCGGGATTAAATTTCACAACAGGGCTTTACCCTTGTTATCACAGGGTATACCTGTATCTAATAACTCATTTGTAATAACGTAACAAATCCAAAAATAATCATAGGGCTAAAGTGAACTTTTTTTATTGGCCCTGCCCACAAAAATTCCGGGGCAGGGCAATTTTCAATCTTTTTTATTTCCGGCCTTTTTTAGCCAGTTTACTAACATAGGTCTCAAGTTTAAGCCCGTAATAGGCACTCTTTATAAGGCCGGATATCTTGCCCGGTGAATACAGGGCAGCGGTCAGGTCTGAAAAGATTTTGTATTTTTTGGCAGTATAGGGAAACCAGTTGGCCTCCATCTTTTTACTGTTCTGGTCAATTAGCACGGACTTGATATTGGCAAAGGCATAAAAGCCAAACTCGCCTTTATACCGGCCGAACCCACTTTTCTGCACCCCGCCGAAGGGCAGGGCATGGTTGCCTTCGGTGAGCATGACGTTGTTGATGGAAACATTACCGGTATAGATCATGCGGGCCACCCTGTCTGCCCGTTTAATGTCCTGGGACCAGACACTGGCTGAGAGCCCGTAATCCGGATCATTGGCCATCTCTATGGCCTCGGCTTCACTGGAAAAAGGATAAATGGGAAGCAGGGGACCAAAGTTTTCTTCCCTGTCAATGGCCATATCTTTTGTCACCCCTTCAACAATCATGGGGGGTACAAATTCAGACAGGCCGTCCCAGTCCCCCCCGGTGAGAAAGGTGGCTCCTTTTTCCTTGGCATCGGCCACCTGGGCGGCAATTTCGTCCACCTGTTTCCTGGTGGTCATGGGGCCGATATCGGCATTACCGTCATCATCTGTTGCCTGGACCAGCTTCAGGGTTTCTTTAACAAGGGTTTCCTTAAATTTTTCATATATACTCTCCTGGACAAACAGCCGTTCCACAGAGGTGCAGGACTGGCCTGTGGTGGTAAAACCTCCCCAGATGGCACCGGCCACGGCCCGTTCTATATTAACATCCTCAAAGACCACCATGGGGTCTTTCCCCCCCAATTCCAGCTCAATGGGGATCAGATATTGGGCTGCCCGCTCCATGATGGTTTTTCCCACGGGCTGGCTGCCGATCAAAAAGATTTTGTCAGGCTGTCCGTCCACCAGGGCATTACCGATCTTTCGCCCGGCACCATAGACGATCTGTACCCATCCGGGAAGAAATCCGGCCTGGTTGAGCAGATCTTCCACAAGTCCTTTTAAGGGGGTATCACTGGAGGGCTTAAAAACCACGGCATTTCCCACTATAAAGGCCTGGCAAATGGGAACGATGGCCTGGTAAAAAGGATAATTCCAGGGGGAAATCAGCAGGGCCGTTCCCAGGGGTTCAAAATACACCTTTGATTTTTTCCCCATCAGTGCAAAGGGAGTTGGCACCTTTCGATCGGACAAAACTTTGACGGCATTTTTTTCCAGATAATCCAAAAAATCTAACACCCCGAAAATTTCTGCTGTAATGGCATCAAAACGGGATTTTTTTGTGTCTGCCTGGAGCCTGTCAAGAATATATTCCTGGTTTTTAAGAATAACAGCCTTGAGGTTGGTTATAAACTCCAATCGTTTTTTTACCCCCCAGTCCCGGATTTCAGGCCCTGCTGTTTTTGCCCTTTTATAAAGGGCTTCCACATCTTCTGGTTCAGGATTATCCAGATTGATGGGCGCTTCTTTGATGGGGATTCCATCTTCGTTAACAAGAAACTTGGGGTTCCAGCCAATGACATCATAGACCTTTTTGCCTTTATAACCGGAAGCGGTAAGATTGGCATAATAGGGGGACATGACAACCCCTTTAAGGCCAATTTCAATCATCCTGAGACCTGCTCCCAGAAAAGAAGGAAAGGAGTTGCTGTGGTTACACAATTTCATCAGCAGGACGATGACCCATTTGGGCATCCACCTTAGAATGGAGAAAAGCATTTTCAAACCCTGAAGGTCATCTTCGGCCATGTATTTAGCCATTCGGTCAATATGATCGATACAACCGGTGGATGAAAAAGAGGGGGATTCATCGGTTCCCGGAAGAATCACATCCCCTGTTTTTAACAGCCCCTTTAACTGGGATTTAGAAAAATATTTTGAAATCATCATTTTTTGGGTCATGTTATCGGTTCCTTAATATGCTGGCGGCGGCCTTTTTGGAAAGAGCCATGATGGTGAGTGACGGGTTGATCCCCGGTGCATTTGGAAAGATACTGGAATCTGCAGCAAAAATATTGTTATACCCGTGGAGCCTGAATTCCGGATCAATCACCGAGGTGGAAGGATCCGTGCCAATGGCACAACATCCCATCAAATGCAGCCCAATGGCAAATCGGCCGTGGACGATCTCCTTTGCTCCGGTGCTTTTGAATATATCATCAATAACCTTTTCCCCTTTTTTGTAACGGCTGATGTCCTCCGCATTCTGTACCTTGCGGATCATCGCCTTTCCCTTACGACTCACCTTGATCTGGCCGGGATTGGTATCCCGGGTACATACCTCGATACAGGCAAAATGGGCGAGCTTTTCCATGTATTCATGGTGGCTCCGTCCAAAATTCGGCACTAAAAGGGCAATGCCTTCGGGTCCTGCATAGACATTTTCCAGCTTGAATCCTTCCTTTCTAAACCCCTTGTCATCGGATTTAAAGGCCTGGAAAGCACCTGTATGGGAGTTTATTTTTTCGTCATAAAGACCAAAACTCATGAACTGGGGATGGCAGAAAAAGCCACGGCCTATGTGGGGCAGTTTTTTACCAAACCCGGAATTGAGCAGCAACCTGGCATTACCAATGGCCCCGCCACCCAGGACCAGGTTCCGGGCGCGATAGGAGACCTCTCCCCCCATAGCATCAACGCCAATCACCCGAATATCCCCCTTGTTTTCGATGATCTGTGTCACCTCAATTTGGGATGTCAGGGTCAAACCGTTTTCCATGGCGGTTTTCAGTACAGTTTCAGGGGTGCTCTGCTTGCTGCCCAGACGGCACCCGTTGAGGCATTCAATGCAGCAATTGCCCTCTTCCAGGCGGCAGTTACTCTGGGCCCTTCGCAGGGGAGCATTGTCAAACTCAAGGTTCTTAAACCCCTGGTCAAATATCTCGGCATTTTTGTTTCGAAATTTGGCAGGAATTTCCTGGATTTCTATTTCAGATTCAGCCGCGTCATACCAGGTGGCCATATCCGCCATATTAAAATCTGCGATACCGGAAGCAGATCTCCAATCATCCAGGGCCACATCGTCAAACCTATCCACAAGGGCCTGGTTCATGATGGAACCGCCCCCCACCACCTTGGGCCGTAAAAAAGCAATCTTGGCGTCATGGCCAAGCTCCAGGCCGCCGGACCAATACATCTGGGAGGTCCCGTCAAGGCCGTTGGTTGGATAGGTTCTGCGCGTATAATGCTTGCCTGCTTCCAGCATCAGGCAGTCAGCCCCTTCCTTACACAGGTCATTGGCGATAAACGGGCCCGAAATACCAGCCCCCACAAAAATAAAATCAAATACTTTAAAATGATCCTTTGCCACCCCTTACCTCCTTATAGAAATGCATGGCCCTGCCCACGATATGTGGGAGTAGTGCCGATAATTTTATTGTTCTTTACCAAATCGAGTTGATTAAACCGTTCACAAAGCTCCCCTGCCTTGGCATGTTGAAAAAAGACTGGATCACCAAGACAAAGCTTTGGGCAATCCCTTGGCAGTTTCAAAGGCGTCTGGACTTCTCCTGCACCTTCCATGGACAAGTATTGCATCCCCTGGGGCAAAACAGGCCAGGGAAGCCGATTGGCATTGACCTCGCCGGACCCCACATAACCGCCTCCCTGACAGGTGACCACGCCCTTGACAGGAATCCGTGTTACCTGGAGGCCGAAAAAGGCTGCCGGTTCAAAATAAACATCATGAAAATACCGAAACAGGCCCGGTGCAAAAAAAGCCGAGCCCGCCGTGACTTCGGTAACAGTATCATCCCTGCCCGTTGATACAAGACTGCCGCTGCCGCCGCCATTGACCACGGTAAGGGCGATGCCTTCTTCCTTAAGTTTGTCCACGATCATTTTGCGGCGATGGGTCAGCTCTTTGACAGATTGCTGTTTAAACAATCTGGCCAACCTGTTTTTAATAGCCTTTGCCGGATAATTGTCATTCATGGAGGCGATCTGGGCTTCATACCCCATGGCAGCGACAATGCGCACTCCGCCAAGCTTCCTGGCAGTCCTTGCCATCGCAAGGGCCTGGTCAACACTATGAACCGGACTGCGCCTCACCCCCATGTGGGTGATAGGTCCAAGGGGACGATAGGACATGTCAATGTCCAGGCAAAGATTGAGTTTAAGGCCGGCTTTTTCCCCTGCATCTGACAAAACTCGCAGATGATCCACACAATCCACCACCAGGGAAAGATTGGCGCCACTACGGGTTTTTTCCACAAAAATATCCAGGTCACTTTGCTGGGTAGATGGATAGGCCACAATGATATCGTCCAGCCCATTATCAATGAGAAAAGATGCCTCTTCCATGGTAAAGGCAAGCACCCCCTGGAAAACATCCCCGCCCTTTTCAAACACCCGTTTCAGCAGCTCCAGGCATCTGATGGATTTGGATGCCACCCGGATACTCTTGCCCGTGTCAGCCTGGGTTTCTGCCACATAGGCGATATTCCGGTCAAATTTGTCAAGATCCACAAAGGCCAGGGGAAATCGATGGCCTTTAAATAGATCTTTATAATTCTCATAGGCGTTGTTCCAATCGGGGTTCATGGATATCTCCTTTATTTAATGAAGCTTGGATTCTCAATAAAAAACAGGATCAATGCCCGG
This sequence comes from uncultured Desulfobacteraceae bacterium, assembly GCA_964021475.1. GTDB lineage: Bacteria > Desulfobacterota > Desulfobacteria > Desulfobacterales > Desulfobacteraceae > NBML01. The sequence goes on from CAXHYW010000168.1 coordinate 6,852, forward strand.
GTGGTCTTGAGTGCATCTTCAAGGCAAATGGCCGAAGGATCGGCAAACCATTGCAGTTCAATCCCTTCATGGAGGGCCACGATCATGGATGCACACAATTTTTTCTGCCGCTCTTCCAGGCCGGAAAACTCAGGCATACCGTTCAAGTGATCCATTATTGCCCCCCGGAATCTATGGAAAAGTTCGGCAATGGTCTCCCTGATCCTTGTGTTGTGCCGGGCTGCCACGCAGCATTCCAGGAAAAATCCGGTATGCTCGGGGTTGATCATGCCTTTGCTGAATATAAA
>CAXHYW010000169.1:0-7136 GCA_964021475.1 uncultured Desulfobacteraceae bacterium
ATTCCCATGATGATACCCAGGATATTGTTAAAGTCATGGGCCATTTTTCCGGCAACCTGCCCCACCAGGGCAAGTTTTTTTGATTCACCCGCCAGGGTAAGGGCCTTTTCCCTCTGGACCCGGGCCTGTCGAAGCTCGGTGATGTCTTCGCCAACACAAATGATTCTTTCAAGGGAGCCGTCGGATTCAAAAACCGCGTCAAAGAATCCCCTGAAATAGTGTATCGCCCCGTTTTTGTTTTTTAGTCTGAAATCAATATTGGTTTTTAACAGCCTACCTTTTCTTGCCTTTTCCAGTGCCTCCAACATCACCGGAATATCCTCTTCCACAAGCATTAAAAAACCAGATTTGCCCACCAGCTCTTCGGTTGTATACCCCAGTCTCCGGTGGGAGGGACTTGCAAAAATATAGTCGCTATTTGCATCATGGATAGAAACAAGGGCACTGGTATTTCCGGTGATAAGTTTAAACAGGGACTCACTTTCTTTCAGGGCCTCCTCGATCTTTTTTCGTTCCGTAATGTCACGGCCCACCCCGGTAATTGCAACGACAACATTCTTATCATCAAAGACGGCTGTTCCGGCCCAGGAAAACCACTTTAACCCATCTCGGGTCATTGCCCGCTGTTCAAATCTCCCGCCATGGGGCGGGTGAAACATCTGGGTGATTTTTTTTGCGATGGTCTCCTGGTCTCCTTCATGAACATAGTCCAGAAATTTTTCGCCCAGAAGCTTGCTTTTGGTCTGCCCGAACATCCTGCAATAAGACGGGCTTACAAACTGAAATCTTCCGTTGGTATCCATTTTGATGAGCATGTCAGACTGATTCTCAACGAGCAGGCGATATTTATTTTCAGAAACGCCCAACTTTTCTATGAGCCGGTCACGATCCTCAACTGTTTTATCGTATTCAGCAATGAGATCTTTGGTAAACACCCTTAAAAAGGAGGTGTACATCCGTTTTAAAAGACTTGGGACCTGCCAGTCAATCCTAATTTCGCAATGGTCATCACCGGCAAGAATACATTTGACCTCGGTGGTCCGGATGGACCGTGCCCCGGATGCCTCTGCAAGTCCGTCATAAATTCCCAGGTTCCAGTTGCAGACATCACGGGTCACCTTAAACCCGGGTTTGTAATGCAGCTCGAAGATGACACTGGTCTCTTTCAGGCCTGAAATCTTCACATCCTTGCTCCGGTTAAATTTCCGGTTCAACCTGGGGGTTTTTTTTGCAAGGCCCCGGGGTCCCAGCAGTTTACTGAAAAAAAGATCCGTTTTTGAAAGATTCTCCAGAACAGCCCCCCTGCCTGCGGTCTTTTCTGGATGGGGGCCGGGTACCACGGTTTTGATCATGGAAAGCAAGGACAAAGACAATTCATTGGAGATCCAATAGGACTCGTCAACAAGGTGTTCAAGTGTAACCGGTTCAAGGATACCCGGGGTATTTTTGTTGGGAATCTCATAGGTATCTGAATTGATGGCATTCTCAACCATTTTGGCCAGGACGGCTTTGCCAAACCGATTTTCAATATACCCGAAAAGCCCTTTAAAGTTTAAACAATTTATATCTTTGTCCATGCATTCCAATTTCACCATCCACAAAAAATCATCAGAACTTTTCCCGGAATATTTCAGCATAAAAAAAATTAAAAGCGTTCACTTGAAAATCAGAATACAATATCTTCCAGGGCAAAACAAATAAAATTATGGCAACGCTACCCCACAGCTTTTATTGCAGAAAATAGAATCGGCAGTATTTTTTTGCCTCCCCGGGTCTGGATATAGCGATTTTCACAGGGGAAACCCCCCGGACCTGACCAGTCCTTCCAGGGGAACCAACAAGGTGTCATCCCTCTTTCTTGCCCCTGTTTTTGCCAGATCAAAACCAGGATCCATGGCCGTAAAATAAGAAAGATCATAGGGCGCCAGTTGGAGAAACCATTTTTCTGATACAGTGGCATTTTCCCCATGAACCTCTGATGGCCGGACCAGGGTCGAGGTCAGGCCAAAATCCACTTCTCCCAGAGGGGTTTGAATCATGTACAACGGAATTTCCCTCCCCGAGCAAGCCGTTCTCACCCGGGACGCGATGGCGAGAACCTGGTCGGTTTCAATGGGATGCGCCCCATTAAAAATATTTTGAACCCCAAGTCCTGCCACATAACAATGGTGAAAGTCCATGCCCGCTTCCCGAATCCCATGGGCCATTTCACAAATCACACCAGGATCATCATTTACCCCGGAGATCAATGCCAGGTTGGCATAGGTTTGGATCCCATGACAGGCAAGCTGCCCAACCAATCTTCCATGTTCCAAAAGAAGATCCCGGGGCAGCAGCCACCAGGTTTCCATTTCAATTTTCAGAGGATCGCCAATGGAGAATCTTGCCAATCCGGCTATCTTATCAATAATGCTGGTAGTAAAGGCTTTAGGGCGTATCTGAAAGGCTGGCCACCGAAGACGGATACAGGCGATATGTTCCATGCTCCCCAGCAGATCAATGGTGTGGCCAATCCTGTTAAGCTGGGAAAGAATGGTTTCATCCCCAACATCCGGCACATGGAGGATAACATCGGTGATATCCGGGTTCTCTCGAATATAGTCCATGGCAGCAGTGCCCATGGCTACAATATCTGGGGCAAAGTTCTGGGTCAAGGCCAGTTCCACCCGGGTTTTATGGATCCTAACAATGGCCCGGGAAGGGATGTTGACCCAGGAAATTGAAAACTTCCCGGAAAAAAGTTCTTCTTTTATCTTTGGGAGCAGGTCCGGGCCGGTTCCTTTACGGGGCTTGCAGCCGGATCGGATCGATGGAATCTGTTCCACAAGGGAATGATGGCCTAAAAAAAGATCCTTATCTCCCATCTCAATGAGACACTTCACATTCAAGGTTCCATCCGGATTCTCCATACTATCCTGGGGAAGGGAAGCATCCCCGGTCACGCAAGTAAAATACTCCCGGGTATAGGGGGTTCGAATCCAAATGTGATCGGGATCTTTTTCATCCTTTGCCACGGCCCAGCCGCTGGTATGCCATTCCATTTTTCCCAAAGGGGTGGCTGTGCACAGCTTGGGAATGCACCGGTCTGACAGATGGGCCCGCAGATAACGGTGGGCCTCAAAAGATTCGGATATGGGAGTCCAATAGGTTTGGGTTCCGTGGATGGGATGGCAGGGGGTAAAAATATAATAAATTTCGGCCCCGGCATTTCGCAGCAGGGTAAAAAGTCTGGCCAAAACAGGGCCATCATTGTTCACCTTGTTTAAAAACGGGGTCTGGACATAAACGGGAATACCAGATTTAACCAGATCTGAAATAATATCAAGGCTTGCAAGGGATACCTCATCGGGGTGGACAAAATGGACCCCGATTTCCATGCGTTTCCCCTTTTTCAGGCAATCGGCCTGTTTTGATTTCAGATACCTTAAATATTCCCGGTTATTCTTTAAAAACAAATGGGGGTAATAGGCAATGGATCTTGTGGCAATGCGCAGACTCCTTATATGATCTATTTCCATTAACCCGTCCAAAGCCGCTTCCATATTTTTCCGGTTTAACAAAGGCTCTCCCCCGGTGATCAGGATCTCTTTAACCCGTGGCAGATCTTTTACCTGGGCCACTGCCTCTTGGACATCTGCCACAGAGGGGCTTTTTTCCCGGCGAAAACTTTTATGCTTTCTGAAACAAAACCGACAGTATACCGGACACCGCATGGTAAGCAAAAAGATCACCCGATTTTGATACATCTGCTCCAGCAACCCTTTTTTAAAATGACCATCAAAAGTGATGGTATGGCCTTTGGGATCCAGTTCTTCGGCAAAGGGAAGGTACTGGATTGCCACGGCAGCAGAAACCTTTGACTGACGGATCACATGATCGGAAAGCCGGACAGGGTAATCATCCATCACCTGCTGCACTGCCTCCCTTGCTTCATCAACGGGACAAAGGCCTGTGGTTTCTTTCAGCTGGTCAATGGTTTTCACAGACATGAGACGGTTTAAAGGATTAATCCTTTCAAGCAGCCAGTATAAAAAGAGAACCGGAAGAAAAATCCCATTCATGACCACCCCTCTTTGGGAATCTGGAGAAGATGCCTTTGGAATGCTTGCCAAGACAGCCTCAAAAAAACCTTCGGGATCTTTTTCATGGCCGCAGGCGGCCATGAACACATCAAACCTTTTTTCGGGCCTGTGTCCTGTAAAAAGAGCTGTCTGCTCCCGACCCAAAAGCTTTGGGCTGCCATAGTTTTTGAAAAATTCTGCTGCTGCCCGGGCCATCTTTTCTGTTGTTTCTTTAGTAATGATATCTACTTCCTTGCCTGCCATTAAACTCTGCACCTTTCTATTGGGGCCATCGGCCTTATAATATCTGATTTTTCACATCTGTTTTCACATCTGGCTTTTCACAAACTCTAACCGAGAATAGGTGGTTTTAATACATACGCATCATTATTTCACGGTTTTTTCACATTTTTTTCATATCCTGTTCATGACCCCTTGTTTAAACTATATGCAAAGGCATTTTAAAATAAAGGCCCTTTGAATGATTTCCAAGGGGCCTTTATTCGGATCAAAAAAATTAGTTATGCAAGTTTTAAAATTTCAATAATGGTTTCTTTAGGATACAATTCATCGATACTCAGCATTGTTGCAAAACCATATGCATTATCAGCGATGTCAGAAATAGCTTCCCTGGGAATATTTACTTCTGCAAGTTTGACTGGCGCACCGATTTTCCTGAACCACGTTTCCAATTGGCTGATACCTTCCAAAATACCTTCAACACCAAAAATCTCTTTGGCAAATCTTTCATATTGTGTCGGATTTTTCTTGTTGTGCCATTTCATCCAGGCGGGTAATACAACAGCCAACCCGGCACCATGAGCGACATTGAATAATGCGGACATCGCATGTTCAATCATGTGGGTATCGTATGAGTTTCCTTCAGCTCCGGTAAATGTTACACCACATAAGGCTATTGATGACGCCCAGGCAAATTCAGCTCTGGCATTATAATCTTCAGGATTTTCCAATAAGATTTCAGTCGTACTCATCACCGTTCTTAAAATGCTTTCAAGGAGTGCTTTATTGAAATTGGGCAGGTGGGCTGCCGTGAAATACAAATCCAGACAGTGGGCGAAAACATCAACTGCAGAATAGGCTAAGTAATCTTTGGTTACGGTTGCCATAAGCTCCGGATTGACAACGGATACTTTTGGAAAAATCAGCGGGGACATTATCACAGGCTTTTCTTTTGTTTCATCATTGGTGACAACAGCGCATTGGTTCATTTCACTTCCGGTGGCTGCCAAAGTCATAATCGAAAATAGTGGAAGTGAATCCTGAATCACTGCTTTGCCGATATAGAAATCCCAAACATCACCATCATATTTAGCACCGGCAGCGATTGTTTTGACAGAATCCAAAACAGACCCGCCGCCCACGGCAAGAATAGAATCAACCTGATGTTCTTTTGCTACATTGATTGCTTCGTAGACTTTGCTTAAAAGCGGATTGCTCACAACCCCGCCTATTTCTATAAATTCAATCTGATTTTCTTTTAAAGAACCGGCGACCCTGTCAAACAGGCCGTTTTTTTTAATTCTTTCTGAGCCATATACAACCAGGACCTTTTTTAAACCAAATTCCTTGATGTACTGGCCAATATTTTTTTCTTTTCCTTTGCCGAACTCAATTCTTGTTGGATTGAAAAATGAAAACTCTTTCATGGTATCTCCTTGAAGATTTTTTTTGTTAATCTAATTAATTTCTTTTTCAGACAAGTTTGTTAAGCCAAGCTTAACTGCCTTTTCTTCGGTGTTGGAAATTAATATACAGTCATATTCCCAGTCACGGGTATATCAATCCTGTCCTATTCTTGCCTATTTGTACGAGACATCGATTGTCTATATTTACAACAACATAAATAGTGTGGTATCCATAAGCCAGGAAAAGGAGGTAAATATGAATAAATATAACATATTAACAAATAATGAAGGTGAATTTTTTCACAGGTTCAATGAGGATCTGGCAGAGATAATTGCCCGATGGGTCGGGGATAAAGAGCAATTAGATACCGGAATTCCGGAATTATCTTTCCACAGATATGATGAACCAACCAAGCCTTTAACCGTTATGTACGAGCCCAGTGTCTGCATGGCCGTCCAGGGGCGTAAGCGTGTATGCCTTGGTGATGATGTCTATGTGTATGATCCCCATCATTTTTTAATAACCTCCATAAACCTTCCCGCGGTTGCCCAGGTGACTGAAGCTGACCAGGAAACTCCCTGTCTGGCGCTGATGTTAAAACTTGATCTGAAAGCTGTCTCTCAAATGATGGTGGACAGTAACCTTCCTTTGCCCAGATTACGAAAGGCCGACAGAGGCATGGCACTAAGCAAAGTTACCGAGCCTTTACTGAACGCATTTCAACGATTAGCAAACCTGTTGGACACACCAGAAGATATCCCTGTCCTTTCACCGCTGATTCAGCGTGAAATTCTTTACCGGATACTGGTCGGAGATCAGGGCCAAAGACTACGACAGATCGCCATGGCAGGGAGCCACAGTCATCAGATTGCTAAATCCATCAACTGGCTAAAAGCAAACTATACCCAGACCCTTCGTGTCAAGGAATTGGCTGCCCTCTCCGGCATGAGCACCTCAACCTTCCACCATCATTTCAGAAATCTAACCGCCATGAGCCCATTGCAGTATCAAAAGTGGATGAGACTGTATGAGGCAAGACGATTAATGCTCACAGATAATATGGATGCCGCAACCGCTTCTTTTAAGGTCGGCTATGAAAGTCCATCCCAGTTCAGCCGGGAATATAGCCGTCTTTTTGGTATACCGCCGCTACGTGATATCAAAAAAATGATAAAAAGTGCAGTAAATTAAGCTGAAAAAAGCAGCGGCCTATCAAGGTTAATTTGATATTTTTAAACCGAGATTCAAAGGGGTAGACTATTATTATTAATTCGGGCTTTTTTGACTGAAACCGTTCAGAGATCCTTTGGATAAAAAAAAATTATTTGGGGGCAAAAATAACAATCAGGGAGGTTGCCACCCCCCCTATTCCGCGAAGGGCATGGGGGATACTGGAATCAAAATAAATGCTGTCGCCTTTTTCCAGAT
>CAXHYW010000170.1:0-7131 GCA_964021475.1 uncultured Desulfobacteraceae bacterium
AGATTCTCCGGAGTGACTGGAGTTCAGACGTGTGCTCTTCCGATCTTTAAAAATCGTTGAAATGCGATCAGCTTTTCAGTCAAGCCCTTAGTATAATCCAGGCGGTCAACCCCCAGTATTATTTTTGTATCAGGAACATTCTTTCGTATCTGTTTTGATCTTTTATAAACCTTATTGTCCCAGGCCTTAAGAAAAAATTCATTATAATCAATGCTGATAGGGAAAACCCCGACGCGTACCTTTCTGTTGCCTAATCTTAATTCACTTACAGCCTTATTGGATTCTAACTTTTTATCAATTTTCACATCTTTAATTATTTTTTTGACACATCTGATAAAGTTGCGTTTGTTTTGAATTGTATGGAACCCGATAAGGTCGTATTCCAACATGGCGGAAAGAAGCTCAAAACGCCATGGACATCGGGCGAAGGTATCAAAGGGCGGAAATGGAATATGCAGGAAAAACCCCATGGGGTTCCTTGTGTGCATTTTGCGCAGATGGGCCCCCACGAGTATTAATTGATAATCATGCACCCAGATAAAATCCAGATCATCTGCATTCTGATAAACTGCCGATGCAAATTTTTTATTAACCCTTTGATAACTTGTCCAGTATTCAGGCAGGAAAATGCACTTATCCGTAAAATCATGAAAAAGAGGCCATATAATTGAATTGGAAAAACCTTCGTAATAATTTTTTAGCTCGTCGGAATTAAGCATAACCGGTTTAACGCTATATCCTAAAGCGGCTTCTTGAATTGCCGGCAACATGCTGTCATCAATACCTTCTTCCTGCACATAGCCGGGCCAACCTATCCAGGTACCGTTTCGATTTTTAAGAACCGGTGCCATTGCAGTTACCAGTCCCCCGGCCCCTTTCCCCGCCTCTATGGTTCCATCCCCGGTTTTTTTTAAAATCAGCGGTAACCTGTTGGAGACAATTATGATATGAGGTTCTTTTATGTTTTGTTTATCCATTGTTTTATTCTTACCTCTTTTCCGACTTTCAAAAAGATAGTTTAAATATCCACATATGCTAACTTGCCCGGATACAATCTGATTATTTCATCTTTTATCATCACCATTATGGGTTTTGCCTTGCTGGTCTGACTTTTAACTGTAACGTCTTTTTGAGTGATTTCCAGATCAAGCCAATGATTTCTGTATCGAATATGAAAACTAATGCGATTTATGCACTTTGGGAGTAAAGGATTTAAAATAAGTATATCACTGCGTATTTCCAGACCTGCATAGCCCCGTTGAAGAATATCAATACATCCTGACATGGCAGCCAGATGGATACCTTCCCGGGTGCTTCCGGTCCGGTCATCAACCATATCGGTCTCAAGTGCCTGGCTGAACAGTTCCCAGGAACGTTCTCTTTCCTGGCGGGCTTCAATCCAGGAATGAATAATCAATGCCAGGGATGACCCGTTTGTGGTTCGGTTCAAATAATAGTTAATATTTTTTTGGATAGAATCCTTATTAAACGTATAATTAAGACGTTTAAACATTTTTCTTAAGGTTTCAGCACTAAAAAGATATAAAAGCATTAAAACATCTGCCTGTTTGCAGACTTTATAGTTATTGGCGCTATCCCCTTCCTTTTCAAGTATCCTGTCCAGACGCTGGATATTTCCATACCTTTTTATATAACCATCCCAGTCAAACTCCTTTAAGTTGTCATATCCTTCAAATTGACTGAGTATTCCATCTTCATGGAATACCAGCTTCATCCTCCGACTCATTTTTTGAAATTTTTTCAATTCTCTATCTTCTATCTTGAGCTTTTGCCTTAAATATTTCCAGTCCTGTTCAGGAATAACATTCTGTAAATTAAGCGCCTGATCCATAACAAACATTACCATTAAATTGGTATAGACATTGTTGTTAAGCCCTGGTTTATCGGCTCCTGGGTAAGAGTCATGATATTCATCAGGCCCCATTATACCCAAAATCTCATATCGATTAAGTTTCTTGTTATGGACTGCAATGCTTGCCCAGAACCGGGCAATTTCTATTATTATTTCACCCCCGTAAAAGGATAAAAACTCTATATCCTGGGTAATTTGAAAATACTGCCAGATATTATAAACTATGGCATTATTTACATGGCGCTGCAAATGGGTGTTGTCAGGAACCCAGCGGCCTGATTCCGGGTTCAGATGCAATGCTTGGGTCTCTTCTCTGCCACTGCTTCCACTCTGCCATGGATACAAGGCACCTTTGCCGCCTGCCTTTCTGGCTGCATACCGGGCTTGGTTAAGTCGCCGGTAACGGTACATGAGCAAGGTTCTTGTAATCTGGGGTTTCCGGTAATTCAAAAACGGGAAAATAATCATTTCATCCCAGAATATATGTCCTCTGTAGCCTTCCCCATGCCACCCCCGGGCCGGCATACCAACGTCAATGTCCAAAGAATGTACAGAAGAGCTTTGTAATATGTGAAAAATATACAATCGAATAATTTTTTGTGTATATTGCTCGACATCTTTATTGTCCAGTTCCAGCCTGACATCAAATTTTCGCCATAAAAGTTCCCAGGATGTAACATGGGATTCTAATAAACTACCAAAACTTTCGACATCATTTGCAATCGTATTTTCCACCTCCAATAGGCATTCGGAAATACCTGTATCCCGGGAGGTATATATGCAGACCAGTTTTTCAACGGTAAGATCATCTTTTTTACCCACATTTACTATGAAATTTCTTGCAAGATACCCACCGGGTTTGTCAGCTAGGACAGATTTAATGGCAGCCAGATTATTTTTAAGGAAGATTTTGGTTCTCGCACCCATGGCAATATCTACACCCGACTGGTTGGTACGCATTTTTAGAACCATGCTTTTTTCATCAATATGCCGAGCATCCACCAGTTCAAGATGTTGACTGCCCAAATCCCGGTAACGCTCAACTCCCTGGTTTGTCACCCTGCCATCCAGAGCAGAACATATCTCTATTTTACCTTCCCAGTTCAAGGGGGTAATAATAGTTTTAAGCCCAGCCCTATGCACCTGGTCTCCATGAACGAATGCGTGTTGACAAATGCGCGTCTCTCTATTTTTTTTATCCCGAAAGCATATGGTGCGATTCAGTATCCCTTTTTTTATAATCAAAGATTGTCTATAAAAAAGAACCTTTACATCTTTTAGCTCAAACCAATCCTCTCCTGGAATGCGAAAATTAAGGCAAAGCCAGTTGGGAATATTTACAAGATCTTCATTCTCAACAATTCTACCGGCAATTTTTGTTTTAAGACGGTTATACACTCCCGCAAGATAGGTGCCTGGATAATGTACATCATCGGCCTTTGATTCAGGGGCTGCTCCCCTGGTAACAAAATAACCGTTTCCCAGAGCACACATTGCTTCCCGCCGTCCCTCATCCTCAGGGTCAAACCCCATATATATCTGGTCCCAGCTGGTTCCTTTTTCCTGGCCGACCTCAATTTCGCAAAGATCGTCAACTACCAGGTTTGCTCCGTTTTGTTTTAGCTGTTTTGCCTGGTCTGAACGGTTCACACCGATAACCATTCCAAACCCGCCTTTTTTCCCGGCCTCCACACCGGATAAGGCATCCTCCACCACCACACACCTATTCACGTCAGCATCCAGCCTTTTGGCTGCTTCCAGAAAAATATCGGGTTCAGGTTTACCGGTAAGACCCAGGCTCTCGGAGACACACCCGTCAACTCTGGTATCAAATAAAGCTTCAATATCTGCAGCCTTAATGACGGCAAGACAGTTTTTGCTTGAACTGACAATGGCTGTCTTAAATCCGTTTTTTCTCAACTGCTTTATAAGATCAATGGTGGATTCATAAACCTTCACCCCCTCTTTTTTCAGCAAATCAGAAAAAAGTTGGTTTTTTCTATTGCCCAGACCGCAAATGGTTTCCGCACCGGGAGCATCTTTGACTATCCCAAGGGGGATATCAATATCCCGGGCGGTAAGAAAAGATTCAACCCCTTTATAGCGGGGTTTTCCATCCACATATCTGATATAGTCATCCCTAAGATCAAAGGGCTGATAATCGTCACTGCCGCTCTTTTTTTCCAAATATTGATCAAAAAGCATTTTCCAGGCGGTTGCGTGGGTATCTGCTGTCCTGGTAACCACACCGTCCAGATCAAACAAGACAGCATCATAAAGTTCACGATTAATGATTTGTTCCCTGGTTGCCATAAAAAAGCTCCCCTTAATTAATTTGACGGTTCTGTAAAAAGCCCTGGTTCAGAAACTGTCCATCTGGGTCGGCCACTATGGTTTAGACTTAAATTCAATAAATATCATACGAAATATTTTCTTTTGAAAAACCCTTCTTTTAAAAAATCAATAGTCAGGACTGATCATGTGATTTACCAACAGGGTTAACTACTTTATACAATATTTTACGAATTGGAAAAAGCCATAAAATATTTTTTTTACCCCCTATAAAGAGGGAAGAACGCGAGAACACCTGATTTTATTGGCAGAGTGGCAAAAAACCGTCTAGGATTTCTTAAAAGAGTGGTTCTGCTTTTGTATGGCAAAAAGATAGCTCTTGTAGGTTGTCAGGTAAAAAGACAGGGGCCGGGGGAAATTTTCACCCAGGATTCCGTCCACAAAAAGCCTGGAGATAAATTGCTCCTGTTCCAGCAGTTTCTGGGATTGCAGAAATATGGTTTTTTCTTCCGGTGTCAGATGCGACACCATATCCAGCATGGTCATCCTTGCCCTAGGCAGATACATCCAGAAATAAAACAGGTCCAGGGAATTGATAATGATCATCACCGAAAGATCCTTTGCTTCAGAATTCCTGCTGCTAAATAATAGTTTTGGCTTTTCAAGGATCTTGAGTTCCTCGGTTTCAGGAAACAAAAGCTCCAGCCGGGAATAGGTGTCAAACAGGTCAGAAAACTTTTTTTGGATGTCCCGTTTCCTAAGATCCATATTCTGGAACCTGTCTACGGTTCCCTCAATGACCCCTGCCACCACATCGGAAGCCGCTTTTGAAATAATCGCCGCCCATTTTTGAAGAACCACGTCCACCCCGGGTGTGTTAAAAAATATCAAAATGGCACCGAACAAGCTATTGAAAAGAACCGCCACCGGTATGGCCAGGATACTTCTGAAAAAATTACCGGTAATAGCCCCCTTGGGCATCCCGCGAAAGGTGTTGTGGGAAGAAAGATAAATGCCATTGGCAAGCCCCATCACCGAATAGAGGACCAAGGGGTTGCTGGCCACGGTGATGCCAAAGGCCCGTTCAAGGACCAGTGTTTTGACTACATAATCCAACAACGGCACGGAGAAACCGGTATATAGCAGGGCATCGGTCAGCCTATCCCAGCTGACATAATCATTCCATTTAAGCAAAGAAGAGCGATTGATCCCGCCACCGCCGAGAACTGATTGTAAAATGACCCTGAAACCTGTGATCGAAAACCATATAAAGGCACCGAAATAGGCCAGAAACCACCAGTCTTTGGTGAGGGAGAAACAGACAAAAGCCGGAACAAAACCGATCAAAATCTTTAAACAATTTTTTAATTTTGTATTAAGATTTTTCCATGATGTATGCAGGGGAGGTTTTTTGGCAGCGGCCAGGGCTATCCCAAACCCATTTGTATTATTTTTTTGAACCCCCCCAAGGGTGACGATATTGCCGCAACTTTTCATGTCCAGGGAAAAGGACTCCCGAGTCCATTCCCTTTTTTTTAAAGGAATGATTTGATCAAGGCCGGGCAACCATTTTAAGGCGCTCATCATCCATTTACTCCCCCGGCTTATCTCATTGGTCGGAAGAGAGGTCATCTGCTGGCTCACATTAATGTTTGCCGGAAGGATCAACCGGTTGCTGGCATTCTTTTGGATTTGATTGATGGCCCGTGAAGACAGGGTATTCACAATGCCAAACCCCATTCCGTATGCCTGGTGGGATTTACCGGTTGAATCGCTTCCAATTCTGGATTTGAGCGGACGCACCGTATACATCATTTTCAGGGCATCAATATCATAGAGAATATTAAACAATTTTTTGATTCGATCCGGTTCATCTGCATACCCGGCTTGTTCAACAGCCAATTTAATGTGTCGGACCACCCGTTTTAATTTTAGCAGACTCCCCGTATTAATGGCCTCTTGAAGTTCATTGATAGAAACAAGATGGTCGGTTTCCCCCGAGATAAAATCCTTTAGATTGATGATTTCAAGCCGGTTGATCAGGCCGTTTCCCTCATACAAAATTTCAAGAACATCTTCGGGTTTCAAGTCCCCAAGTTTCAGGGTAATTCTGAAATCATGATGAAGCATAGTTATCTGTTCAAGTAATTCCTGAAAACTTAACTTCAGTCTATCCGGAACATTCGGGTCATCACTGACCGCAAAGGGATGTACGATATTCGGATATTTTTCAGGGCTCAGATAGGTGGTAATCACTTCATGGGTACTGAACCTATCCATTTGTTCCACCAGATCTTTGATCGCCTGCTGTTCATTGGCATCTGCCGTGCCAAAAGACTGGTTCAATAAATCCATGCGATCTTTCATTGCAGAAACGGCCAGGGCGTGGATATATTCCCCAAGGTGGGGAACGGATGACACAGGGGAGGCAAATTGTAAAAATTTTTCAGGACAAAGCCTTGGCACATCAATATCAAAGGTTTGGCACATCTGATCCAGATATTGCTCGTTAAATGCATCCAGAAGATCCAGCACATATCTTTCCTGATACTTTAATACAGCACGGCCCTGTTCCATGAATTGAACCACATGGGGTTCAGCCAAAAAACACAGGAATGCCTCGGCATCGGGAAGTCCCCGGGATACCCAGATAAAAGAGATGTAACGATCCCGGTACCGGGCCCAGAATTCAATTCCGATGCGAAGATCAATTTCCATTATCCTGGCCGCTTCGATGAGTTCTGCCGCATATCTGGGTTCAATGCAATGGTGATAAATCACCCGCAAACGCCGGATCCCCTTTATCCAGGCATCCATAATCAGATGGGTGGGCGATTTCCGGCCGGAAGTATTGGCATCGTGAACATGGTCATCAAAGGTGAGCTGATTCCATTCTTCAGGCATTTCCAGCAGATGATCGTTCTTGAGCAGCCGTCTGATCACCCGGGGTTTGCCAAAGGCTGCTA
>CAXHYW010000171.1:0-7121 GCA_964021475.1 uncultured Desulfobacteraceae bacterium
GAGATCTACACATAGAGGCACACTCTTTCCCGACACGACGCTCTTCCGATCTATACGAACAAAGCAGTCTTTTTCCGGGGTGATGGTCAGGGGAATCACCCCGGAAAACGGATCTGAACTGATCAAGGGATTTACGCCTGAAGCACTTGCAAATGCCTTGACAACAAGTCCCGACAATAAAGCTACGCCTGGGATCATTCTGGGAAAGGAACTGGCAAATTCTGTGGGAGTCATCAAAGGAGACAAGGTGGTCCTCATGTCATCCCAAGGGTTTATCTCTCCGGTCGGTCAGATTCCGTCCATGAAGCGCTTTATCGTTACGGGAACCTTTGAATCCGGCATGTCGGAATATGACAGTATGCTGGCCTATGTACACCTTGAACAGGCACAGCAATTGGTTGCGGCAAAAGATAAAATTTCTGCCATCGGTATCTGGGTGGATGACGTTTTCAGGGTCAAACAGATCCGGGAAAAATATTTAACGACCATTGAGTACCCCTTTTATATCCGGGACTGGATGGAAATAAACCAGAGTCTCTTCTCTGCCTTAAAGCTTGAAAAAACGGCCATGTTTATCATCCTCACCCTGATCATATTGGTGGCAGCCTTTAATATTGCCAGCGCCTTGATCATGATGGTCATGGAAAAAACAAAAGATATAGCCGTTCTCAAGGCCATGGGAGCCACCCATAAGATTATCCGGCGTATTTTTATCATAAAGGGAATGATCATTGGCATTTTCGGCACCTTCCTTGGAACACTATTCGGCGTAATTGTCTGCTATGTATTAAAAAAATACGATTTCATCAAACTCCCCGATGCCTATCCTTTTTCAACATTACCGGTACAATTGGAGTACATGGATGTGATGATCATTTCAATAAGTGCCATTTTTATTTGTTTTTTGTCCACCTTGTACCCTTCTTACAAGGCGTCCAAAATGGATCCAGTTGAGGCCATTCGATATGGATAGTGACCCGATGGAGAATGATCATTTGGGAAATGGCAAGTTGGAAAATGTTGAGCAGCCGATAATTTCTTTAGAAGGCGTCAGCAAGCAATTTACCAGCAAAACCGCCACTATTGAGATCCTAAAGGAAACCAGTTTTCAGATTTACCGGGGTGAGACCATTGCGGTGGTAGGACCTTCCGGTATTGGCAAATCAACACTGTTGAACATCATCGGCACACTTGACAAACCGGAAACCGGCCAAGTTTTATACCAGGGCAAGGACCTTTTTTCACTGGGTGATGAACGACTGGCTCAATTCAGGAATGCACAGATCGGATTTGTGTTCCAGTTTCATTATCTGCTCCAGGGCTTCACAGCGATTGAAAATGTGATGATCCCGGGTTTGATCTCTGGGATGAACAAAAAAACGATTGAAAAACAAGCCGCAAGTATACTTGAAAGAGTGGGGCTTGATTCACGAAGCTCACATCGAGTTGAAGACCTTTCCGGGGGAGAACAACAGCGGGTGGCCATTGCAAGGGCACTTGTCATGAAACCGCAACTGCTGCTGGCCGATGAACCCACCGGTAATCTGGATCAAAAAAATAGCGAGAGTGTTCATACCTTGTTCAAAGAGCTGAATAAAGAACTTGACATGACCGTGATAGTTGTAACACATAATAATAAATTTGCCCAAATGATGGAAAGAACGGTGACCCTTCATGAAGGTGCAATAGTATCGGTATGAGTTTAAAAGAAACAATTTTGGGAAAAAATCTATGAAAAGCAAAGTGATGAAACGAACCTTATTGTTGACATGTATTGTTTATCTACTTCTGATCGGTACCTTATATGCAGAACAGCAGATAGCAGTGGCTGTCTTTCCTTTTTCAATTCAAGCCAGCCAAAACAATAATCTGCCCAACCAACTAACCTATGAGAAGCTGAGTGAAAGCCTGGCTGCAATGCTCAAGGAAGATCTTGAAAAGAACGGCGCAAAAGTTGTCTTGGTTAAGGACGTTACTGACAAGGAGGGATGGGATTACTCACAATTCCGTCAAGAAGGGATTAAACTTGGAGTCGATAGAATCGTTACCGGTAATATTTTTATTGCAGGTAACCGGGTTAGTATCGATGCCCAGATGCACAATATTTATGAAAAACACCCTCCCACAACATTTTTCTCCCAGGCCCCGACCATTGAAAGTCTTAATTCGGCAACAACTGAACTGGGGAAAGAGATTATTGGAGAACTTTTTCAAAAAAAAGTCATCGCTTCTATTTCAATAACCGGAAATAAACGGGTGGAAGCCGACGCCATTTCACGGGTAGTGACTTCCAAACCCGGTGAAATCATTAATCCTGACACCCTGTCCGAAGACCTTGCCCTCATCTATAAAATGGGTTTTTTCGACAATGTGATCATTACCAAGAAAACCCTGGACCGCGGTGTTGAAATAATTTTTGATGTAAAAGAGAAACCGAGTGTCCGAAATATTAAATTTAAAAACAACGATGTGTATGAGGACGAAGAATTGTTTGATGTGGTGGATACCACCACAGGATCCATATTAAATGTCTACAAGATCAATAATGATGTGGAAAAAATAAAACGCCTGTACACTGAAAAAAATTATCATAATTGTACCATCGCATATGAGATACTCCCATTAAAAAATGACCAGGCCGACATTGTCTTTACAATTAAAGAAGGTGAGAAAATCAAAATTGAATCCATCACCTTTGACGGAAATCAATTTTTTGATGCCGATGATATCAAAGATGTGATGCAAACCCAAGAAAAGGGTTTCTGGTCCATTATTACTTCTTCCGGCGACCTGAAAGAAAGCGATTTGGACAATGATGTCATCCGAATCGAATCTTTGTATAAAAACAATGGATTCATTGACGTAAAGGTATCTGACGCCCAGGTTTCCCTTCTGGAAGACAGCATCGCCATCAGCTTTAAAATCAATGAAGGAGGTCAGTATACAACCGGGTCCATTGATATCAAAGGCGATATTCTGACTACCAAGGAAGAGTTGTTTGCTATAATGGCATCACAGGAAAACGGTCTTTACAACCGGGAACTGATCCGGAGGGACTTACTTACCCTGACCGATTTGTATTCAAACCAGGGATATGCCAATGTAAATATCGCTCCCATGATCAACAAGGATGAAAAAACCAAAATTGTTAGCCTTACATTTAAGATTGCCAAGGGAGAATTGGTCTATTTTAATCGGATTATCATTACGGGCAATTCAAAAACCCGGGATAAGGTCATCCGTCGTGAAATGGCAGTCCAGGAGCAGGGCCGTTTCAACATGGCTGGCATCCAGAGAAGTCATCGGAACCTTGGGGTTCAGGAATATTTCCAGGATATTGATATCAAACCTACCATGACCGATCAGCCAAATCAACGAAATCTGGAGGTTAAGGTAACGGAAAAATCCACGGGTAACTTTTCCTTTGGCGGTGGTTTCAGCAGTGACGACGGCCCCTATGGCCAAGTCTCCGTGGAAGAACGAAATCTATTCGGCAGGGGTCAAACTCTAAGATTCACCACAAAAATTTCTGGTGCAACGGCTCTTTACAACCTAAGCTTTACAGAACCCTGGCTGATGGATAAACCCATATCTGCAGGTACTGATATTTATAAATTTGAAAAAGAATACGACTATTACGATCGGGACGCCATAGGGTTTACCCTTAAGGCTGGTTTCAGACAATTTTGGGATTATACCTCGGTGGGTGTTGAGTATAATTTTGAAAGTTTTGATATTTCCGATGTCCAATCCACCCTAACAAGTGTAACCCCTGGGAGCTATTTAACTTCCAGTATCAAGCCTTTCATCAGTTATGATTCCAGGGATCACTATTTTCTGCCAACCCATGGTGCCATTAATAAATTTTCTGTCCAGTATGCCGGAGAATTTTTGGGCGGAGAAATCGATTTTACCAAAGTTGAAGTGGAGACGGGAATATTTTTCCCGATTTTCTGGAAATTTACCGGTGCCGTCCATGCCAAAGGCGGCTATCTTGATGACCAAACAAAGGGTAACCCTGACATTGACTGGGAACGCTTCTATCTTGGGGGGATCAATTCCATCAGGGGATTTGACCAATACGATATTAATACAACGCCCCAGGGAAGTCTTATTCAAAGGGGTGGAGATAAATTTATCCAGTTTAATGTTGAATTGATTTTCCCCATAGAAGAAGACATGGGGGTGGCTGGAGTCCTATTCTATGACCGGGGGGATGTCTATGGGAGTGGTGAAAACATCGATATCCTGGACCAATATTCCACAGCCGGGTTTGAGCTTCGCTGGAACTCTCCCATGGGACCCATCCGGTTGGCCTATGGTCTCGTTATAGAAGGAAGTGCCGGCGGAAATTTCAGAAAAGAAACCGGCTCAGGACAGGTTGATTTTTCCATTGGTGCCTTTTTCTAATGGGTGCCTTTTTCCAATAGCCAAGTTTTTATAATTTTAATTGTACGACAACCATAAAACAAATTTTGGAGGCAACATGAAACGAATTTTAATTGCAATCATCACATTGGCATTTATTGCTGGATTTACACCGGTGGTATTTGCCGCAGATGTCGCAAAAATAGGGGTAGTTGATTTTGAAAAAATCATCAAGGAATCCAGTTCCGGTAAACTTACCCAGAAAGAGCTGAAAAAAAAAGGAAATGAATTCCAGGGCAAACTCAAAAAAGAAAAAGATTCTCTGGATGCAATATCCAAGGCATTTGAAAGGGAAGCCCTTGTTTTGAGCCCTGAGAAAAAACGGGAAAAAGAGCGGGAATTCAGGATTCGGGTCAATGACTTTAAAAAAATGCAAGAAGATTACAGCAAAGAGTTGAGGCGGATTGAAATCAAAAAAATCAACCAGATGCAAAAAGATGTATTTCAAATTGCCAATGACATGGGAAAAAAGGAAGGTTTTTTACTGATCATAGAACGAAAAACTGCCGGTGTAATATACATGCCTGCAACGGTAGATATTACAAGCCAGATAATTACTAAATACAATGCCCAGGTTGCTGCAAAGAAATAGGATAACGCAATTTTAAATGAAATTTTGTATCAGTAATATTTTAGATATTTTAAAAATTATCCCGGCCAGGGTAGCGGGAGATCCGAATTTGGAGATCAGGGGACTGTCATCCTTTGACGATGCCGGCCCCCATGATTTAACCTTTGCCTGCGATCCGGGATATTTGTCCCGGATCAGTGAAACCCACGCAGGCGCAGTATTGGTACCGGAGTCCTTTGCTCCGGAATCCTGTGAATCCATAAATTGTGTTCTGTTGAAAGCCGAAAATCCCAAGTTATCATTTTTCAGAATACTTGAAATATTTTATCCTGAGAAACCCATTGTTCCCCATATTCACCCAAGTAGTGTTTGCGGTAGTAACTTCATGCCAGGAAAAGGGATACGGGTGGATGCCAATGTTGTAATTGGGGATAATGTAGTGATTGGCGATCATGTCCATATCATGGCCAATTCTGTGATTGGAGATGAATGCATTATAGGGGAGCACACCGTCATCAAACCCAATGTGACCCTGATGGCAGGCTCGATACTTGGGCACCATGTAATTGTTCACCCAGGGTCTGTGATCGGGTCTGATGGGTTTGGATTTACTCAGAATGCAGGAACCCATGAAAAACTTGTCCATACCGGCCATGTGGAAATGGGGAATTATGTGGAGATAGGTGCCTGCAACACCATAGACCGCGGGACTTTAGGGATCACCTATCTTGGCAATGGCGTCAAGACAGACAACCTTGTCCACATCGCCCATAATGTCAAAATCGGAGACAATACATTGGTGGTCGCCCAGGTGGGGATTGCCGGAAGCACCTGTATCGGCAAAAATGTTATTATTGCCGGAAAAGCAGGTATTTCAGGTCATCTTACCATTGGGGATTCTGCTATCATAGGCCCATATGCTGGGGTAGCAAAGGATGTCCCTGCAAAACAAATTGTTTCAGGTATTCCCCACATGCCCCACAAAATCTGGCTGAAGGTATCCAATATTATTCCCCGATTACCGGAAATGAGGAAAAAATTATTTTCCTTTGAACGAAGACTGACCGATTTGGAAAGCAAATCAGAAAAAATGGAGTAACCATGATCCATCCAAGTGCAATTATTGATTCATCTGCACAAATTGATACCAATGTGACAATTGGTCCTTTTACCATAGTCAAAGCCAATGTCTGTATCAGTTCAGGCACCACCATAGGCCCCTATAACACCATAGAAGAAGATGTCACCATAGGATCGGATTGTCAGATTTTTCAATACGCATCCATTGGCGGGGCTCCCCAGGATTTAAAGTTCCATGGTGAAAAAACCTATCTCATCATTGGAAAAGGTACTATTATTCGTGAGTTTGTCACCATAAACAAGGGAACTGAATTTGGTGGAGGAATCACCGAGGTGGGGGAAGAAAACTATTTAATGGCCTATACCCATATCGCCCATGACTGCAAAACCGGGAAAGGGGTTATTCTAGCCAATAACGCAACCCTAGCCGGACATATCGAAATTGGTGATTATGCCACCATAGGCGGTCTTGTGGCCATTCACCAATTTGTTCATATCGGAAATTATGCCTATATCGGTGGTAAATCTGCCGTGGTAAAAGATATCCCGCCCTATGTTATTGCGGCAGGGGACCGAGCTTCTCTCCATGGGCTAAATAATGTGGGATTAAAAAGACATAAATTTCAAAAATCCACCCTTCAGGAATTAAAAAAGGCCTATCGGATCTTCTTTCGAATCGGTTTGACCGTTAAACAGGCATCTGAAAGGGTAAAAGCTGAAGTTGAACTCAACCCTGAAGTAAAAAATTTCATGAATTTTATCATTGAATCCAACAGGGGCGTCACCAGATAAACTATGAAAATCGGATTAATTGCCGGCGGCGGCCAGTTCCCTTTACTATTTACCCAAAAAGCCCGGGAAAAAGGATATGAGGTGGTGGCCGTTGGATTCCCTTCTGAAACAGATAGTGGTCTTTCCGACCAGGTACCTCATCTTAAATGGCTTTATCTGGGTCAGATATCAAAATTGGTGAAACATTTTAAGAAGCATGGTATCTGCGAAGCGGTCATGCTGGGAACCATTTCAAAAACCAATATTTTCA
>CAXHYW010000172.1:0-7116 GCA_964021475.1 uncultured Desulfobacteraceae bacterium
TTTTGTGAATAATAAGGCGACCACCGCGATCTAAACATAGCGGCACCCTCTTTCCCTACACGACGCTCTTCCGATCTGGGGGGGGCCTGGGGATGATTATCTTTTTAATCATCGGTGTTTTGGTCTGGAATCGGTCCCTTAGAATCAATGTGGATGAAAAGACCCTGGAATTAAAAAAGGAAATAGTGGACCACGAGCAGGCAAAAAAAACCATTGCCGAAAGTGAAACTCGTTACAGAGGTATATTTGAATATACAAAAAGCGGTGTCATTATCTACGAGGTCACAGGGGATGGAGATGATTTTATCTGCGTGGATTTAAATAAATCTGCCGAAGGAATTGATGACCTTAAAAGCCAGGAGATTATCGGTAAGAGTATCCGGGAGGTGTTTCCCAATATTGAACCTTTTGGATTGCTTTATGTTATGCAAAAAGTAATGCAATCGGGTGTCCCTTCCTATTTTCCCACTGCCTGGTATAGGGATCACCGAATAGAAGGCTGGCGTGAATATTTTGTTTATAAACTTCCGTCAAAGGAAATTGTCACCGTATACTCGGATGAGACAGATCGCAAGCTGGCTGAAACTGCCCTGAGGGAGAGTGAAGAAACACTGGCTGGTATTATCCATTCTGTGAATGATCACATGGTGATGCTGGATGAACAATTCAATATTTTGTGGGCCAACAACACCGTTAAAAACACCTTTGGTGATCAACTGGGAGATAAAAAATGTTATGAGATCTTTGCCGGGTTGTCGGCCCCCTGTGAAGACTGTATTGCAAAGCAGTGTTTCAAAGATGGTCAAATGAAGGAGCAGGAGATCCGACTGGAAAAAAAGGATGGCATCCGGCTTGATTTCTGGGAAACAACCAACCCCACCTCCCTGAACCCAAAAGGACTTCCCAAGGCCGTTGTTATTATTTTCAGGGATATCACCCAAAAAAAAGCCCTGGCTGCAGAAGCCATGCGATCCGGGCGTCTGGCATCCATTGGTGAACTTGCCGCAGGGGTTGCCCACGAAATCAATAATCCCATCAACAGTGTCATAAATCTTGCCCAGATCATGGTAAATGAAGAACGGAAAAATGGGGTTGAAAATGATATCGCCCTTCGCATGATTGATGAAGGGAACCGAATTGCAGAGATCGTCCGCAGTCTCCTTGCTTTTTCAAGGGATCATCAAGGAAGCAAAAAGCCATTGCATCTTAAGGATATATTGTTTGAGACCTTGGCTTTGACAGAGGTGCAGATCGTTAAAAGCGGCATCACCCTGGAGGTGGATACCCCTATCTCTCTGCCAATGATTTTCGGGCATATGCAGCAGATTCAGCAAGTGTTTCTCAATCTCATCAATAACGCCCGCTTTGCTTTAACCGACAAAAATTTTGCTCCGGGTTCTTTAAAACAGATTAAAATTAAAGGCCGGGAGAAGAAAATAGATGGTCGGGAATATATCAGAATTATTTTTGAAGATAATGGGACGGGTATTCCCGATAAACTGATTGACCGTATCATGGATCCCTTCTTTACGACAAAACCGGAAGACTTGGGGACAGGCCTTGGATTGAGCATCAGCCACACGATTATCAGTGACCACAAAGGGCGAATGAAAATTGAAAGTAAGGAGGGCAAATTTACTCGATTTGTTATTGACCTTCCCACAGGAAAACAAGGATTACAGGAAAACTAAGAATGATTGAAAAAATATTGATTGTGGATGATGAGGAGAATATCTGTTTTACCCTGGGGCGATTTTTATCCGACGAAGGGTATGAGGTAACAACTGCCGGCGATGTCGAAACGGCTCTGGAAAAAATTGAAAAAATCGATTTTGATTTGGTGTTTGCCGATATTTTGCTCAAGGGCCGATCCGGAACAGAGATACTAAAAGCGGTAAATAATCGACAGAAAAATTGTCCGATTGTTATGATAACGGGTGTGCCGACCATAGAAACGGCCTCGGAGGCGGTGCGGTTAGGGGCCTTTGAATATCTTTCAAAGCCTGTGCTGCAGGATGGACTGCTAAAGGTTGCCAAAGCTGCCCTACGCCACAAACGCCTGATCGATGAGGGGCAGCGATACCGGTCAAACCTGGAGGCGATTTTTTCAAGTGTTAAGGATGGCCTCATCTCCGTTGACAAGGACCTGAATATAATTGAATTTAACAGGGCTGCAAAAAAAATATGTGGTATTTCACAGGAGGTTGGCGGCAAAAACACACTGGGATCCATGAGGCTTTTTTGTGACGGTCCCTGTGTCAAAGCCCTTGAAGAAACAATTGCAACGAAAAAGCCCGGGGAGTATTCACAAATCAGGTGCCAGCATAATAAAAACACCGAACAGGTTGTCAGCCTGACGGTCATGCCTTTGCTGGATTTAAATGAAAACCTGTCCGGCGGCCTCCTGGCCATCCGGGATCAGACAAGATTGTTCCACCTTGAGCGGGACCTGAAAATGCGCCACCAATGCCATAATATAATTGGAAAGAGCGAAGCAATCCAGAAAATTTTTACCCTCATTGAGAATTTGGCAGATGTGAAAACAACGGTGTTAATTTCAGGAGAAAGTGGCACCGGGAAGGAATTGGTTGCAGATGCCCTTCATTTTAAGGGGGGGGATGCCCAAAAACCATTGGTAAAATTAAATTGCGGGGCCCTGCCGGAAAATCTTATAGAAAGTGAATTGTTCGGCCATGTCAAGGGCGCTTTCAGTGGCGCAACCCAGAACAGGGCCGGTCGTTTTGAACACGCAGACGGGGGCATGATTTTCCTGGATGAAGTGGGTGAAATGTCACCCAGGATGCAGCTTCGATTACTCCGGGTCATACAGGAGCAGGAGTTTGAAAGACTGGGTGATTCCAGGACCATTAAAGTGGATGTGCGGGTGGTGGCGGCCACCAATCTTGATTTAAAAGAGGAGATACGCCAGGGCCGATTCCGACAGGATTTATACTATCGCCTGAAAGTTGTCGAGATTGTTTTACCGCCATTAAGGCATCGGCGTGAAGATATACCTTTGTTGGCGGCGCATTTCATCTCTTTATTTAACGAACAGTTTGGCAAGCAGATTAAAGGTCTCTCCGATGAGGTGTACCAGGCGTTTATGAAGTATGCCTGGCCCGGCAATATCAGGGAACTTCGCCATGCCATCGAACATGCTTTTATTATCTGTCCCTTGAATAGGATTGACCTCAATCACCTTCCCCATGAAATACATGGCCTGCATTCAATTTCTGGTGAAAAACAAAGGCTTCTGGGTGCCCTTGAGAACGCCCGTTGGAATAAAACAAAGGCCGCCCTGGAATTGGGGATAAGCCGCCAAAGCCTGTATCGTAAAATAAAAGCCCATAATATTTCAAGCTTTTGATGGTGTCCCCTCTTTTGTCGCAATGTTACACTCATGTTACACCCATGTTACAGTTTGTACCATTCCATAAGAGATCAGAACATTTTTTTGATAACCTATCGGTTTTATTCTTTATATGGTGTATCGATAGTAAAATATATATTCAAATATCCATTGTTATCCCTGGTTAATTCGCGGGATGATGCGGCATAACCCGGCATGTTACAGATTGTCCAAAAATGACGAATATAGGAATAGGGTTTTGTTAAACACAGTGGGATGTTTTTTTAACCCACTGATATCAAAGATAATTATCGGAAATAAAAAATTTTATGCCAATGGCATCATTTTTGCGAAGTTATTTAGAATAGTCTTTAAGAACGACGTAAAAAAGAGTTGCGATAAGAACCAGAAACTAAACATCAACAAGAAAAAGGAATCAGAATGAAACAAACATTTCGTATCTTAATGGTTGGTTTGGTAGTAATGGCATTATCCGTGTCACCTGTGTTTGCGGGCAAGAAAAAAATCTGTAAACTGGGGCATGTAAATTCACCGGCATCTATTTTCCAGTTTGGCGCAGAAGCATTTAAGGCAGAAGTTGAAAAACAGCTTCCCGACTGGACCATCGAACTTTATCCCGCCGGTCAGCTCGGTGGCAGCCTTGCAATGATCCAGGGTCTCACCCTTGGCACCGTTGATATTTATACTGAGTTCATCAGTGTTTGGGCAGATATGGTCCCGGAATATAAGGTGTTTGCCGTTCATTATAAGTTTGATTCCGTGGATGAGTATGAAAAATTCATGAATTCAGAAACCTTTGCCACGATGAACGAAAAAATGATCAAAATCAATAATACCACCAATATTGGGAATATGCGGGCGGGCAGCGTATACAACCATTTGAGCAACAAACCTTTGTATACGGTTGAAGACGCCAAGGGCCTTGTGGGTCGTGTGGCACAGATGGCTCCCCTGGTTCGCTGCTGGCAGGCCTATGGCGCAAAGCCGACTTCCATGGATTGGGGTGAGATCTATACAAGCCTCCAGACCGGCGTCATTACCGCTATTGATAACCCGATCCTGGATATGTATGACGAAAAATTCCATGAAGCCGTTAAATACCTGAACATGACCAATAATATTTACAACATGATTTCCTATCAGACCAGTACGGTTTTCTGGGATGGGCTTTCTGCCAAGGAAAAAGAAGTGTTTCAAAATGCCGTAAAAATTGCCAGCCAGAAAGGTGCAGTAGAAGTGGACAGACGGCTGGGTAAGGTGGTCGACGAATTAAAAACCAGAGGCATTAAAATAATTGATACCGACACATCCGGTTTCAAAAAGGCAGTCCAGGCAAATATTGATACCATCCTGGATGGCGACAAAGATGCCATTGCTGTTTATAAAAAAATTATGGCCAAAGACTACTAGGCACCTGCCCGTTAACGCTGTCCGGGCAGCATTGTTTTTTCCAAAGCCCTTCCGGAATCTCCGGAAGGGCTCCTTAAGTTTTTTTCAATCTACTGCGTAACCAAAAAAAACATCGGGGCGTCCTTAAAAAACCACAGGAGAAGCAGATGAATATTGTTAAGGTTGCAGATAATGTACTTGATACCATCAATACTTTCATGGAATATGTCATGGGGATATTATTCCTGACCCTGGTGTGTGTCACTTTCCAGGAGGTGTTTCGACGGTATCTTTTTAATGATCCCACCGCTTGGGCCTCGGAATTGAGTCGGTTTCTTCTCATCTGGATGACCTTCACCGGTGCCTGTATTGTCACCCGTCTGGTCACCCACCTGACCATGGGGTTTACCATCCACAGATTTGTGAACAAATCCACCAGCAAGGCCATTAAAATTTTCATTTCGGCCGCCTCCCTGGTCAGCCTGATCCTGTTGACTTACTACAGCGGGAAGGTAACGTTGCTGGCAGGGTATCGGTCGGCGCCCATGACCGGCATGCCCATGTATATCCCCTGGGCGGCGCTTCCCATTAACGGGGCGATCATGTCTCTTTACATGCTGGCAGAATTGGTTAAAAATATATATAAACCAAGTGGGAAACCAGATGGGAAAATTGGAGAGGTGACCCTGTGATTTATATTTTTACGGCCATGTTTATTTTCTTTTTTTTCGGTATGCCCATTGCCTTTGGTATTTTTTCTTCCACCATTTATTATTTATTGTTCTCCGGACAATCCCGGGAGATGCTTTCCTTTTCCGCCCGGATGATATCCGCTTCTGATTCCTATGTGCTCCTTGCAGTTCCCTTTTTTATGCTGGCGGCAGAACTGATGAATGAAGCCAAGATCACCGACAGGATCTTTAACTTTGCCAAGGCCATGGTGGGTCACATCCCCGGGGGGCTTGGCCATGTTAATATTGTTGCCAGCATGATCTTTGCGGGCATGTCCGGATCGGGTCTTGCCGATACCGCAGGCCTGGGAAAAGTAGAGATAAAGGCCATGAAGGACGGGGGATATGACCCGGCCTTCAGTGCCGCGGTCACCGCCTCTTCGGCCATCATCGGACCCATTATCCCCCCCAGCATCTGCATGGTGGTGGGGGCGGTTGTAACCAACACGTCTGTGGGTAAGATGTTGGTGGGCGGTATTATCCCTGGCTGCATGATGGGGGCAGGACTGATGTTTGTGGTGTATTTTTTATCCAAAAAAAGAGGTTATCCCAAGGGAGAAAAGGCCACCCTACCTGAACTCTGGCGCGAATTTGTGGGGACGGGACCTGCGCTGTTAACCCCCTTCATCCTTGTGGGCGGTATCTTAACCGGGGTTTTCACCCCCACGGAAGCGGCTGCCGTTGCCTGTCTCTATGCCATGATTCTGGCGATCTTTTTTTACCGGGCCTTTGGCCTTAAGCGATTGTTTCGGATTTTCATCAATGTGGGAACCGGAACAGGGGCCCTGCTCTTTGTCATGTCTGCGGCCTCAGCCTTAGGAACCCTTGCGGCCCGTGCCCAGGTCCCCCAGAATCTCATGACCGCTGTGACTTCAATCACCACAAACCCCACGGTGACCATGTTTATCATCGTGGGAATTCTCATCCTGCTGGGGATGATAATGGAAGATTTATCCTTGCTGGTGATCATGGGCCCCCTGCTGCTGCCGGTGGTCCTGAAGCTGGGGATCAACCCGGTTCATTTCGGTGTTATCATGGTCCTCACCCTCCAGCTTGCCATGATCACCCCGCCTGTGGGAATGGGATTTTACATCACCTGCAACCTTGCCAAGGTGGATGCCCTTGCCTATAGTAAGGAGATCTTCTGGTTTGTCCTGGTTTTGATTGTGGTGGTCATATTGATGGTCCTGATTCCGTCTCTGGTGACCTTTTTGCCGGATTTATTTTTCGGGAAGTAGGCAAGATTATTTCTGACCGGATTCATCCGGTCAGAAATAGCTTTTGAATTATACTGGTTTTCCCCCGGCACCATGGTGCGGGGGATAGGCAAAAAAAATCCTTGGCTGTCATCGCTATCTTTTGCAATGGCAACCAAGGATTTTTATGCGGGTTGAAAGCGAACTATAGTTTAGGGCAATTAACTTTCAAGGACCTCTTTAAGGGTATTAACAACGCTTGTCAGCTCTTCTTTGCTGATTGACAAGGGTGGCTGGATACGAAGGACATTGGCAAAACCGCCGCCCACTCCGATCAATACGCCTTTTTCTCTCATGGCTGCACGAACTTTGCCAGCCTGGGCTGCCGCAGGGGCCTTGGTCCCAAGGTCTTCAACCAATTCGATCCCAA
>CAXHYW010000173.1:0-7114 GCA_964021475.1 uncultured Desulfobacteraceae bacterium
GATTCTCCGGAGTGACTGGAGTTCAGACGTGTGCTCTTCCGATCTCCATCAAGGCCGTGGATGCACTTATTATTTTAGAAAATAAAGGTTCACTATGATCACTTCCATTTCCCAAAGCCCCCTTTATCCCATTGCAAATCCTAGGAGCATTGCCTTTTTCGGGGCCTCCAATAATTATTCAGCCATGGGCTCCAGCATCTTAACTACCATTCTGACCGACGGATATGAAGGCAGCATCTATCCTATTCATCCCAAAGAAAAAACCGTTTTAAACCTGACGGCCTATGCTGATGTCAGCGACCTGCCGGAAGTCCCTGATATGGCCTTTATTGTTCTGCCCACAAAAATCGTTGCCAAAACCCTTAAAGCCTGTGGAGAAAAAGGGATCCGACATGCTGTCATTGTCTCGGCCGGGTTTAACGAGGTGGGTGGAAAAGGGGTCGAGCTTCAAAGGCAATTGCAGCAGATTGCCGATCACTACCAGATCAGATTTACCGGTCCCAATTGCATCGGGGTGGTCAATTCCCATGTACGACTCAATGCCACCTTTCTGCCATCTAAAGGCAAACAGGGGTTCATCGGCATGGCCTCCCAGAGCGGCAGTTTTATCACCCAGATGTTCCCCTTTCTTGACGATCATTACGGCCAGGGGTTCAGCACGGGGTTCAGCCTGGGCAATGAAGCCAATATCGACATGGTGGATTGTATCCAATATCTGGGTGCCTGCCCTAACACCCGGGTGATCGGTCTTTATATCGAATCCATACGCCAGGGCCAAAAATTTATTGAAATGGCCCGGAAGGTTTCACTAATCAAACCCATTGTTGCCTTTTATGCAGGAGGATCTGAAACAGGAAAAAGAGCCTGTCTCTCCCATACCGGTTCTCTTTCAGGCCCGGATTCTCTCTATGACGGTGTTTTCAAACAAAGCGGGATCATCCGGGCACATAGTATCGAAGAATTATTTGATTTTTGCTATGCACTTGGGACCTCTCCCCTGCCCCGGGGCAATCGCCTGATCATCCAAACCCATTCCGGTGGTCCCGGTGCCGCGGCTGCCGATGCCTGCGAGCGAACCGGCCTGGAACTGCCCCTGCTCTCCGTTGAAACCCTGGAAAAACTGGCCCCCTTTATCCCCCACACCGGCAGCGCAAACAATCCCATTGATCTGACCTATACCAAGAACCCATTGGATTTTTTCCATGGAATTCCCAAGGTGCTGCTGGAGGAAGAAGGGGCGGATGGCATGCTGATATACTTTCTGGCGTCTGCCGAAATGGTGCGCACGGCCCTGGCCGGTATGGGGGTTCCCCAGGAGGAGATTGACGCCCAAATCGAGAATATCATCGATGCCCAATGCAGTGCCATCGCCTCCCTGGTCGACACCCATAAAAAACCCATTGTCGGTTTTTCATTTTTGACCCGGGATAATGATTTTATTGCAGGCCTTCAGGACAAGGGTGTTCCCGTGCTACCCAGCCCGGAAAGAGCGGCCAGAGCTTTTGGTGCCATGGTGGACTATACACGGCTTCGGGAGAAACTTAGTCAGCAAATGGTGTAAAGGATACCTTAATTTTTCCCACGGGTGCCAGGTAAACGGCAAACGCCTCATCCCCGTCAAGGCCCAGAAGCTCGTCCATCTCTTCCTGATCATAGGCGGCAATGGCACAGGTACCGGCATGAATGGTCTCACAGGCAAGATACAGATTCTGGCAGACATGCCCGGCATCCAGGGCAATCACCTTGTGGGCGGCCAGCCCATACCGCCATTCCATTCGATAGGGAATGGCAACCCAGATAAAGGTAACTGCGGATCTCCCCGGATAGGACTGACCCAGGGAGGCTGTCACCATCTTTTCAGCCAGCATCTCATCTGAGAACTCAAACACCAGTTGGTGGGAAAGGGGCAGATACCGGTACATGCCCGGCGCTATCCCCGCCACATTAAAAATGGCCAGATAGGTCTCAAGGGCATGACGGCACCCGGCAGAAGGAACATTTCGGTATGCGTGTCCCGGGGTGATTTCCCTCACCCCCTGGGTCGCCCAAACAAGATAGGCAAGTTCTTCCAGAGCAAGGGGCTGATCCCCATACACCCGGTGACTTTTTCTGTTGCCAAAAGCATGGGTGATATCCGCCATTGGGATGTTTTCCCACAGATCCGGTCCGGGAAGATCGATCCGCTTTGCTCCGTCCAGACATTTTTCTTCAATGGGGGGAGCCGCAATGCCCTGGTTCTGATCGGTAAACCGGAAATTAATTTTTTTCCGGATACTGTCCTTTAGAAAATACCGATATTGGTTTAATTTTTCTTTGTCCTTTTCTTTGTCCTTTTCTCTGTCCATGGCCGAACCTCGCTTTATAAAAAGCTGGATTACCCGATTGCTTTTCCCGGGGTTTTTCCCAAGGATTTTTCCAGAAAAAGCTTTTTATCGGTTTATTTTACCCCCAACTGCTTTAAATCAAAGTTGAGTTCTATTTCATTAAAGACTTTGCCTATCCGCCATTTTCCTTGAAATTCAAGGGTGGGCACCACCCAGTCATCCCCTCCATTAACCTCGATAATTTTTTGAACAATGGCATCGGGTTGTTCTTCAATTTCGATATATTCAAATTCAATCTGGTTTTTTTTCAGATAATCAACGGTCTGTGTGCAATGGGGGCACCACTTGGCGGCATATACTTTCAACATATCCTGTCTCCTTAAAAATTAAATACCATGTGAATGGGTTCTATTATTTTTTATCTTATTTAGGTTTAGCTTAGTCATGTTTATCTTAGTCAGCTTACTATAACCATGGAAATCATCAGCATCAATGCACTATTGTCAGAATTATGATATATTCATCCGGCACAAAAAAACTTATAAATAATAGAGGGGCGCTTGTGGCATTAAAACCAACCATTTTCAAAATTAAGATCGCACTATCCAACATCGAGGCAAATCATTATGACAATCTTAATCTAACCATTGCCCAACACCCTTCGGAGTCACTTGAGCGGATGATGGCCAGGGTTCTGGCTTTTTGCATGAATGCCAGGGAAAATCTGTCGTTTACCAAAGGGCTTTCTGCCGTAGAAGAACCCGACATCTGGGAACGCACATTGGATGACCGACTATCTCTATGGATTGATATAGGGGAGCCAAGCTTTGATAGAATCAAAAAAGCAACAAGGCTTTGTCCCCATGTAAAGGTGTATTCCTTCAACCTGAAATCAGATAGCTGGTGGGCCAAAGAACAGGCAAATTTTACGGGATTGCCCGTATCGATCTGCAAGTTTCCCTGGAAAAGTATTCAAAATTTGGCGGGGTTGGTAAATCGGACCATGGATCTTTCGGTCACCATTTCAGACAATATTGTCTATATTTCCTCAAAACAAGGGGAGTGTGAGGTGCCCTGCCTGACATTGCAATCCTGCACCGACACCCCATAATACCTAACGCCGGGTTTTAAACCTGGCATCCCCGGCCTGGATCTGGTCAAAGAGCGCTAAATAAGTGGTATACCGTTCTTTGGCTATCCTTCCCTTTTCCACCAGATCTGAAACGGCACATCCCGGTTCCGTGCGATGACGGCAATCCCGAAAACGGCACTGACCCTCCATGGCCTCTTCAAACCCGGGGAAAAATCCAGCCAGGTCCGCAACGGAAATATCCACCAGCCCAAACTCGTTAAACCCGGGGGTATCCACAAGCTCTCCGCCTTCCGGCAGTGAATGAAGGGTGGAAACCGTGGTGGTATTGCACCCCCTGTTCCCCGCTTCATATAACTCACCCACCCGAAGATCCAGTATCGGGCAGATGGTATTGAGCAGACTGCTTTTGCCCACACCGGTAATGCCCACAAAAAAGCTGCGCACCCCCTTTCCCAGATAGCGGGTCAAGGCAGAAAGACCCTCCCCTGTCAGGGCACTGACCACAAAGATATCAACGATTCCCTCATAGGTTGTGCTCACCTTTTCAATAAAGGCTTTCGAATTTTCCAGGTCCCCCTTGTTGATCACCAGCACTGGCGTCAGCCCGGCCTGCCTTGCTGCAACAATGGCCTGGTCAATATACCCGGGGGTGGGCAGGGGCATGGGGCTTATCACCACCCCCAAAACATCCAGGTTTGCCCCGACAATTCTGACACTGCCCCGGGAATCCCTTCTGCAAAGCTCGGTTTTGCGCGGCAGCCGCAAAAGACGTGTGCCCGTCACCGTCACATTGTCCCCCACAACGTGCCCTGCCCGTCGTTTCACCTTTACCATCCGCCGTTCTCCGGACTCAAACAAAATATCCACGGCAATTCCGTGGTGGGCGACGATCACCCCTTTTTGTTCCGGCCCGGAATCTGGAGAAGCTTGTTTATTCTGTACACCCATATTTTTCTTCTTAATTTTCAATCCCCAAATCTCCGTCCTGATATAAAGCTTTGATGACACGAATCGTGTAAGGATGCATATTACCTTGAAGGGAGTGCAAAATCAAATAATAAAGATGGCGAGCAGCAGTCCTTGGTAACCTAAGACTGATATGGTATCTCCGGAAAACAATCCAAAATAGGACGCAGATTAATGCAGATTTTCTAGGATTACTAATCTGCTCCAAATAAATCCCAGCACCCTCAGGTCCAAAATGCGAAAACTTAATATACGCTTTGGGCGGAATAAATAAATGAAGCGTCAAGCAATAACCCACAGACGTATCCCGTAATTTTTGATTCTGCCAGGGATGGCGCATGGGAAACTCCCTCGGGAAGAACACTTGGGTTTGCCGCGCCACTCTATATTATTGTTGATAAAAAAACATGCCGGATAATCATAAGTTTTAAATTTAATCTTCGATACATTTCAACAAAATAGAAAAATATTTTTATCAAAATATTATAAAATATATCGCTCTTAACATATTAATTTTAAATGAAATATAGTCTTTTTATAAATTTCAATCTATTTTTTATAAAATATTTTACAAAAAACTTGATTAAAATCAAGAGTCTGTTGAATCATTCAGAACTATCTATAAATTTGAAAGAAAAAATTTTGAAATATATTGATAATCATGACGCCAAAGCTCTTGCAAAAGGAATGATCAGCAATATTACTTCTGGACGAGATACTCTACTTGATGCATATCAGAAAATACAATCTTTATGGGAATGACTGCATAAATCTTTCAGCCTTCTCTTGATTCTACCCTGCAGCGTGTTCCCGGGTTGTTGATATTGCAAATCACTGGTCATAAGAAACCATTTTAACCCGATGGCAAGACCTGGCGCGGCATGACCATGAAAAGTTTTGATCAGGCCCAGTGATTCTTCCCAGGTAAATTTATTTTTTGTAAACTCCTTGCACCAAATATTTTTTGCTTTCCTTTTATTATTCCACTATTTCCAACCGGCAGGGTATATATCGGTGAATCGGTGTACCAATTGGGTCCCTATGGGTATTTTTCGTCAATCGATTCACATTGATACCATGGATTTTACCCTTATACATGAAACCGAATCCGTGGGGTATGAGGACCATTCCTTTTGCAACCTGGTGACTGACCTGGATCTGTCCTACCTCTGTTCCGGCTTCAGTCGATACTCTGGCCTGATCCCCGTCTTTGAGCTTCAAGGCTTTTGCATCTTCAGGATTGACAGCAATGGTGCAATCGCGTTTTCCCTTATTCCATTCCGGGTTTCGCATCAAAGAGTTCATCGTATACTTGCTATGCCTGCCAGCATTGAGAATTAAAGGAAATTCTTTCGGCAGCCTTAAATCTTCTGCTTCATCTTCGGGATTCAGATCTATTGCCTGGTCGGCAAGTTCCGGGATATAGATTTCCAGTTTACCAGATTCGGTTTTAATACTGTCCATGGGATGGTCTGTGTCAGCCCTTCCCACCCATAGACCCTGGGGCGTATCTAAAAGAGCCTGAAAAATTGTATCTCCCTGGACCATATCCGCTTCAAATCCGGCACGTGCTGCATGTTCCTTGAACTGTTGGGGAGCTGTCATCAACATACCCCAAAGAGCTGATTTAGCAGCACTATCCCATTCTTTGCCAATGGTTTTGGCTAAAATAAATGGCATGGCTTTAAATGCACGGGGCTCTTTCATCGCCCAGGTCATCAACTCGCCCCCGAAAGCCATTCGGTCCATCTTTGCAGCCGCATACAAGGATTCAGGAATGTCAGGAATCAGGCCCAGACGGTCCGCCAGCCGGGTATGGATCTGGGAAGCTTCAAGGCAGCTACCTGGCGGGGTAACAATCGGTTTTCTAAGTTGAGTGTAAATCTCTGGATAGGTCCATGCAAAGAAACTGGTATCCCATGATTCATAGAAGGACCGGCACGGCAGAACATAGTCTGCCAAGCTGGCAGTCTCAGTCATTACAATATCATTAACAACCAGCAGATCTAAATGTTTGAATGCCTTTTCATATGCTTTTGTATCCGGATAAGCCCGCAGCGGGTTGCAGGCAGATACATAGACCGCCCGCAGCCGTTCAGGATGATCGGAAAGAATTTCTTCGGGCATCACAGCTGGAGGAAACGCCCCTGCTGCTGCCGGCGGCATCTGGGTCGTCATTGTCTTCCAGACCTTTGGATTCCGTTCATCTGCATGGAAACCCAAAGGCATGAGCATTCCAGGGATAAAATTTCCACCAGGTGTTTGGAATACTCCACAAACCGCCCCGAGAATATGTAGAAAGTAAGAATTCAGTGTAGAATGGCGGCCCATATATATTCCCAGATCCTGATGAAAACTCCAGCGTTTAGAGCTCATGAGACGGCACAACTCAAAAACCGTATCATACTCAAGACCACAGACCTGAAGCGCTTTTTCAACATTAAAACCTTCAAACCAGGGACGAACTTGGTCCCAATCAGCGACAGAATCCGTTAGATAAGCGCTATTTTCCCAACCGTTATCCAAAATAATGGAGATCATAGTCTTGATTAGCAACGAATCGGTTCCGGGCCTGAGAGCTAGGTGAATATTGGAGATTGCTGCGGTCTCGCTGCGCCGAGGATCAATGGCAACCAGCGTTCTGTTCGGATCTTTGGAAATCTGTTTCAATAAAAGAGGTGCCCTGGGCATCTGGTGACTTTCCATACCATTCCATCCCCAGGCTACCAAC
>CAXHYW010000174.1:0-7105 GCA_964021475.1 uncultured Desulfobacteraceae bacterium
ATGGCCGGAAGCGCGAACCTTGTCCATGGCTGTTTCATATACCCCCATCACTGCCTGGGCAGTCGCTGATTGGTCAGGCTCTAACGGGTCAGGTGCTGACGGGGCTGTCTCCTGCCGGGCTTCCATGGCAAGCGCTCGATGATAGAGTCCCATGCCCTGCATGAACACATTATGGCTTTTCTCAGTCCGGTCCAGGGCCGTGGTAAAACAGATC
This sequence comes from uncultured Desulfobacteraceae bacterium, assembly GCA_964021475.1. Classification (GTDB taxonomy): domain Bacteria; phylum Desulfobacterota; class Desulfobacteria; order Desulfobacterales; family Desulfobacteraceae; genus NBML01. The sequence goes on from CAXHYW010000174.1 coordinate 215, forward strand.
CCCTCAACCTTTGGGTAGCGCCCCTGGTCCATGGCCCAGCCCATTTCAAGTAAAAAAGGATCCTGGACCACGGTAAACCGGATCTTTTCGCTCAGGGTCAAATACTCTTTTAAATAGGCCAGGGAGGTTTGGGTCTTGTTCTGTTTGAATTTGGCATGGGCAAGGGATAACAAACTGTAAATCCGTGACCGGTTGCTCTGGCTGAGCCTGGCCTCTTCCAATGCTTTTTCATAATAATGACAGGCATCTTCAAACCGGTCCAAACTCCCCAGCAAAGACCCCATGGCAAGTGAGGCATAGGAGGCGATGCCCAAATCCTTTGTTCTGGTACTGTGCTGATGGGCCGAATCAATCATGCCGATTCCCTGGGAAATATTCCCGGTAAGACCCGAGGCATGACCTGCTATCAGCTTGGCAAGACAATCAAACCGGCTTTCCGGAGGGGTTTCAATCGCGGGAATATAGGCCTCATAACTTGCAAATGTTTCCTGAAAGGCGCCCCGCCAATAGAGAAAAAACATGTCAATCAATTTCAAGGGGCGAACCAGGGAAGGATCCCCGGACGCGTGGATCAAGCTCCGGCCCAATTCAATCTGTTTTCTGGCCGCTTCGTATTCTCCGAAAAACAGCTCCTGGTAAGCCAGATGAAGTCGCAACAGGGGCAATGCCGTTTTATCAAAGGATCGTTTAACCTTGGCAATGGCCTTTCGAAGCTGCGATTTGGCATCCTGATAGCTTTGACTGGCTGTCCAGATCTTGGCATATTGGAGGGTGATCTCCACAAACAGCGTGTCAGCCGTGTCTCCATTTTGCTGTTCCAGGTCCTTGAGGGCCTTGTCATAATAGACCCGTGCCAGATCCGGCCGACAAGCCTTTCTTTGTTTGTTGCCTTCTTCCATGAGCAGCCGGCACCCCTGGACATTGTTCTGGATCTTGAGCAGGTGCCGGGTGAGACGGCTGTTTTTTTCCGGCATATCGGGAAGTTCCGACCGAAGAATTTCAAGGGCCTGAACGTGGAGCTGCCCTGTTTTGGAGGGGCTTAAGTCCGACCGGAGCCAGGAGAGCTGATCCATATCCGTAAAACAAAACATCCCGGTTGAGGGCGTGGTAATCCATTGGTTCTCGCCCCCGTATTCCAAGGCCGCCAACACCTCCATGGCCTTTTTCCCTGTGAGTTCAATGACCCAGTCAATCGAAAAATCATCTTCAAAAATAGCGGCATGGGCCAGAATATCCAGTCTGCTGTCTTTTTCCAAAATAAATCCTTTCCAAAATTAAAGGGTCAGCCTGACAGCAATCTGTCCGGCAAGGTTTCCACCCAGTCCGGGTGTCTATCCAGTCCGGATTTCTATCCGGTACGGGTATTTAATAACCTGAAATCTTTTTTTTATCGGGAATCAAAGACATGGCCCTTTCCGCCATGGCCAGAATCGTCAGACTGGGATTCACCCCCACATTAGCGGAGATGGCAGATCCATCAATCACAAAAAGACCAGGATAGCCAAACACCTGGTGCCGGGTATCAATGACTCCGTTATCGGGTGAGGAGCCCATGTGACACCCGCCCAGAATATGGGCGGTGAAGGACAGGTTTCCCATACTTTCCATGATCACATTCAAAGGAGTACTGCCCGTAAGTTTCGCCAGAATCCCGACGGCCCTGTTGGCCACCTTAAGGTTGGTGGGCGCTTGCCTTCCCAACACCTGCACCGTCATGAGGCGGTGTTTGAGAAACAACCCGGTCAGGCTGCGTCGGTACCGGAATGCCACCTGGTTGTCCAGATCCTGCATCACCGTGAGGACGGTCATCCGCTTGTGCCAGTTTTTGGCAAACCAATTTTCAAACAAGCGCCTAGGGTTGGTCAGAATTTTACCCAGGGTCAGCCAAAACCTTACCCATGGGCGATCGTGATCCACCATGGGGGCAAAATACCAGCGATTAAAGGAAAACCCCTTTGGAAACCGGTTCTGGGTAATATGGGTGTTGGGGTCCGGATAAAAAGAAGAAGAGACCGTGGTTCCCCGGGACAGATCAAGAATGGGATCCGGGGACAAAGCCCCCACGATGGCTTCGCTGTTAGTGCGGACAATTTTTCCCATCTGTCTTGAAATTTTGGGAAGAGTTCGGGTCACCTCCCGGCACCGGAACAACAGTTCCAAAGATCCCAGCACTCCGGAAGCCAGAATCACGTTCTGGGCAAGGATATCCGGATAGCTGGTAAAGGCACGGGAAGGATGCTTCATACTAATTTTATACCCGCCGGTTTCCAGGGGAACAATATTGGTCACCTTTCTTTGGGCAAGAATACGGGCCCCTAAGCCTTGTGCCAGATAAAGATAATTTTTATCCAGGCTGTTCTTGGCCCCATGGACACAGCCAGTGAGGCATTCTCCGCAGAATCGGCAGCCGCTTCTTTCCGGTCCTTTGCCATTGAAAAAGGGGTCCCTGATTTTTCGTTTTGACCGATCAAAATAGATGCCCATGGGGGTGGGGCCAAAGGTGGGGCCCGCCCCCATTTTTTGGGCGGTTTTTTTCAGATATTGGTCCATGGTGTCAAAGCCGGGATTTCGGGTAACCCCCAACATTTGGGAGGCCGTGTCGTAAAAGGGGGCCATTTCCCGTTTCCAGTCAACCCCCAGGCTTGCCCACAAAGGGTCTTCATAAAATTTATCACGGGGTTTTAACAAAACTGCGGCGTAGACCAGGCTGCCACCACCCACTCCTACCCCATTGACAATCCCTAGGTGCCGGAACACGGACTGTCCAAAAAAACCGTCCAGCCCGACCCCGGGCATCCAGAACAATTTTTTCATGTCTCGGGCGGCCCCTTCCATCCGGGCCGAATCCACCCAGTTCCCCTGCTCGATCACCGCCACACGATATCCTTTTTCAGCCAGCCTCAACGCCGAAACACTGCCGCCAAAGCCACTGCCAATGATCACATAATCAAATTCCATGGGCATCCCCTCTGTGAAATATTGGACATCCCCCCACCGGACAAATCACACTTTTAATTTATGCCGCTGTGGTACAGTTATGCTGCTGTGGTAAAGTTAACAGGCCTTTAGAATTAAAGCCCCAACACTTTTTTTCACTCGGGTTCAGGTATTTCAAGAAGCCGTTCCATCAAACCGGCGGTCTTGAGAACTGCTATTCTTTCTTCATCTGTAAAGGTTGAAAAATTTTTGAAAATCACCTCAAAGGAATGCTGCTCCACCGCCTTGACCAGGCGTTTCCCTTCAGGATCCAGGGAGACCAGCACAATTCGCTTGTCCGTGGTATCTTTTTTCCGTGAGACCAACCCCTTGGCGGCCAATCGGTCCACCACCCTTGTGGCAGTGCTGACAGGAACCTGCATTTCCCTGGAAATTTCCCCCATGGTTGCGGATTGCCTGCACAAAAATTGGAGAAGAAAAATGGCATCATAATTTAAATCGAAACACCGAACCTTGGCCTGCTCAAATTGATAGATGGCACGAAAACAGCTGAAGAACAGATCATCCGTATCCTGCCGTGAGAGATTCAATGGAAGTTTATTTGAAGCCATACAATTTGTCTATTCTATTTATTTGCACGATGCAAGCATTTTATTTGCAATGTGCAAATAAAATGCTTGCTGTCCCTCAGGATCCGAAAGAGGCATCCAAAATTTCCACGGCTGAATCATCGCTGGCAACGATGGCGTTAAACCTTCCCATGGTGATGGGCAACTCAGAATTGATAAAAAACCGTGCCGTTCGGATCACCCCTTCATAAAAAGCTGTGTTCTTACCGGATTTTCCATTGGATTTTTCATCGATTTGAGCCATGGCCTTGACGGCCCGGTCCAGCAGCATCCACCCCATGGTCACATCCCCCAGGGCCATGAGAAAGGGATGGGAAAAGGCAAAGGCGGTCATCACCCTGGGACTCATGGCCAGGGTTCCCAAATGGAATGCCACTTCTCCTGCCCGGTTGATAGCCTTGTCCAGGTTGTCTGCCAGATCTGAGATACGCTCAAATTCTTTGGCCGCATCGCAGGTTTTCTTCATTTCCCCCAGAAGGGCCATGAAATATTCCCCTTTTTTCATCCCCAGTTTCCGCCCCAGCAGATCCATGGACTGAATACCGCTGGTCCCTTCGTAGATGCTGGTGATTTTGCTGTCTCGAAGATATTGTTCCATGGGGTATTCCGTTGTATACCCATATCCCCCGAACACCTGGAGGGCCTGGGTACAAACCTCAAAACTTTTTTCCGAGCAATAACATTTAAGAATAGGGGTGAGAATCTCAACCAACCCTTTATATTTCTCCCGGTCTTCTTCTCCGGAATCCAACTCAGAAAGATCAACACTATGGGCGGTATAATAAATGAGACTTCGCATGCCTTCCACATAGGACTTCATCCACAACAGCATCCTTCTTACATCGGGGTGCTGGATGATGGGCACCGAACCAGCCGAAGGATCCATCATCTGGAGCAGATTTTTCCCCTGGCACCTTTCCTTTGCATAGGTGAGGGCATGGGCATAGGCCGCTCCTGCCAGAGCCTGGCCCTGGATGGCCACACCGATCCTGGCTTCGTTCATAAGCGAGAACATGGCCCGCATCCCTTTGTTTTCTTCCCCAATGAGAAATCCCTGGCACTTATCCCGGCTTCCCAGACTTAAACTACAGGTGGCAGAGCCATGAATTCCCATTTTTTCCTCAATACCGGTACAGATCACATCATTGGACTTGCCCAGACTGCCATCAGAATTGACCCTGATTTTGGGAACAATAAAAAGGGAGATGCCCTTGCTGCCCTGGGGAGCCCCCTTGATCCGGGCCAGAACCAGGTGAACAATATTTTCCGTCAGATCATGGTCTCCGCCGGTGATAAAAATTTTGTTTCCCGTGAGAAAATAGCTTCCTCCTTCATTTTGAGTAGCCGTGGTGGTCAACTCCCCCACATCAGAGCCTGCCTGGGGCTCGGTGAGCACCATGGCGCCCCCCCATTGACCCGAATATAATTTTGCAAGATAGGTCTGCTTCTGGTCCGGGGTCCCGTACAATTCGATCACCTTTCCAATGCCGTGGCAAAGACCCGGATACATGATAAAGGCCAGGTTGGCACCGACAAAATATTCGGTCACCGCCGCCCATACCGCTGCCGGGATTCCCTGGCCTCCCACGGCCACGTCATCCATGACCGCAATCCAATCTCCTTCACAATAAAGTTTATAGGCCTTGTGAAAACAAGCAGGCACCTTGACCTGCCCCTTGTCGAAAATGACCCCCTCCCGGTCTCCGGGAACATTGGTGGGAACAATTTCCTTAAGTGAAAGTTTCCGCGCCTCGGTGATCACCCGTTCAAGGGTCTTTTGATCAAGACCATCAAATTTGGTATTTTCCAAAATATTTTGAATATCCAACTGCTCAAATACGACAAAATCAACATCACGCCTGTCTGCAAGTTCATGAACCATTCTCTTTTCTCCCTATATTTCTAATAATAGAAAACCCGAATCAAACGTAATAAATCTTAGCAAAGAACATACCAGAAAAGATTTATGGGACTTGCTCCCTGCCTGGCCCGGTTCAACAAAAAACACTCCCGAAAAAAATTGACCGAAAATTCACAATATCCGGCTATTTCTCAATATATTGATACCTGGAACGCATTTATCCCGGGAGGACCACCGGCCTAACCCGCTATGATTTCAGGCAAAAAATAACATACCGCAAATGGCATGATTATTGCGATTAGTTAAGAAGAATAGTTAAGTTAAGTTAACTAGTAATTTAACTAATAATTTGAAATTTCGGGTAATGCTGGGCACCACGGAAATCATGAAGGAAATCATATCCGCCTTTGTGATCTTAAAATAACGGCTTTGGATACTAATCGTCCGATTAACCTTTTTTGAGGACCCATATGGAAAAAACAATCAACGAAGTTTTCAAAAACCGCACAGAAAAATACACAGACAGAATTGCTGTAGAAAAAAAACTGAACGGAAAATGGGAATCCGCCAGCTGGAGCCAATATTATGCGGCCGCAAGGGCTGTGGGACTGGGGCTTCAACAACTTGGGATAAAAAAAGGAGATCGAGTCTCCATCCTTTCAGAAAACAGGTTGGAGTGGCTCTATGCCGATATGGGGACCTTGGGAGTGGGGGCTGTCGTGGTACCCATATATACCACCCTTCTGGCCAAAGAAGTGGGATATGTTCTTAAAAACTCAGGGGCAAAGGTGGTGTTTGTGGAGGACAAACCCCAGTTGGAAAAAGTGTTGGCTTGCCAGGATGAGTTGCCCGAGTTGGAGGCGATCATTGTCATCGACAAGGGGGATACAGGAGCAAAAAAGGTCATGGGGTTCCAAACCTTTTCTGACCAGGGCCAAAAAACCCATGAAACGAATCCGAATCTGTTTGACACACTGACCCAGGCGGTTGCACCAACGGATCTTGCCACCATTGTTTACACCTCCGGGACCACGGGCCGTCCCAAAGGGGTTATGATTTCCCACAAAAACATCATGGCCGTGGTCCTGAGCCTGGACCAGATCCGGCCCACCTATTGTTATGACACAGACCAGGTGGTCCCCTTTTTACCTCTCTCCCATGTATACGGCCGGCTCACCGACCATTTTTTCGGCATGTATATCGGAGTGACCGCCTCCTATGCCGAGAGCATTCTTTTGTTTGCAAGGGATGTCAAAGAGAAAAGACCCCATGTGATCCAGGCCGTGCCGAGAATTTGTGAAAAAGTCTACCACAAAATTTTAGAGCAAGTGGATGAGCAGCCCCTGTGGAAACAAAAAATCTTTCACTGGGGCCAGAAAACAGGGGTGGAGATCTGTGGGCTAAGAGAGCATCACCAACCCATCTCTTTTTTCCTAAGCTTTAAATATCGGCTTGCCTATCTGC
>CAXHYW010000175.1:0-7096 GCA_964021475.1 uncultured Desulfobacteraceae bacterium
TAAATTTATACGGATGCCAATCTGTGCCAGTTGGTCTTTTATAATTTCATAGGTTGTTCGATAAATTCTTTTTTCAGATGTGGCCAGATCCATTGAGAATCCATTTGCAACCCCGGCATCTGCCATTAACTGACGGGCTTTTCCCAGGTCTGGGTCCACATGCAAGCCCAGCTTGACGATTTGTTCATTGGTAAGCCCGCCCGGGGTAAATTTCGAGGACATGGGGGAATAGACCTGTTCGGCAAGCTGCCTGCTGGTTGCCCCCGTGATCAGATCCCTGTCCAGGACAAAGGAAATCGCCTGCCGGACCCGGATATCATCCATGGGGGTTATGGAGGTATTGAAATGGAGCAAGCCCGTGAACCCCGGCCCAAATACATCGACAATGGTATCCGGCTCTTTTTCCATTTTTCCAATCCATCCGGGGTCCCCCACCCCGTAGATCGCATCCAGGAGGCCCGATTTGTAGGCCGCTTCCCGCTTTTCATTATCCGGGATAAAATAGACCTCAATCTGATCAAGCTTGGGCTTGCCTCGAAAATAATTCTCATTGGCGTTTAAAACCAGTTTGTCTCCGGCAGTGTAACGGCTGAAGGCAAAAGGACCCGTTCCCACAGGATGTTGCTTGTAATTGTCATATCCTGCTGCCTCAATGGCTTGTTTGCTATGAATAAATCCCCCCATTCGATTGGCGATCCGGGGTAGAAAAAAAAGGGGCGACATGGGCTTATCCACCGTGATCCTGAGATTATGGGTGTCCACCGTTTCAAATTTCATACCGGCATATACGCCAAAATAGGCGCTTCGTTCAGGGTCCGCCGCTTTTTGAAGGGAGTAGACCACATCTTCGGCCGTCAATTCATGGGGCTCGGTCTGGGGCCCCGCCTGGAAGAGGATCCCTTTGCGCAGTCCAATGGTCCAGATTTGTTTGCCCCCCCAAATTTCATATTCCGGGATTTTTATGGCAAGATCCGGCTCCAATCGGGATGAATCCCCGGGAACATACCGCACAAGACTGTTGAACACCATATCGGCAAAGGCAAAATCTTCAGATCCCTTGGCATAATCCGGGTCAAAATTCCCAATGCGAGAGGTATGGATGCCATACCGCAAAACTCTTTTTTCCGAAGGAATTTTGGGAGCTCCAAAGACCGGTGCAAGAAAAATCAACCCACCCAAACAAAGGATAAAAAGCCCAAGAACAATACCAGCTTGCAACCGATAATATTTCATCCCTTTTCTCCTCTTTTTCACCATATGAAAAATGTAAATTAGAAGTCTTTGTCCATCATATATCATGGAAAAACTTCAGCAGGGGATCTGAACTGATGATATAATAGGCATCGCCAATGGCTGCTGTTTCCTTTTTATCCATAATCTTGATTTCACAATTAAATTTCACCGTGGCAATAATGACCAATTTTTTCTTTTTTTCTTTGGCCATATCAAACTGGGCAGTTGTAAACTTGGCGTTTTTGCCCCAGGCCCAGTAAACCACCTTGTCATGGGCTGAAATGGTGGGCTCTTCATAGGCCATGAACAACTCCCCGACGATCTCTTGAACCTTGGGTTGGGATAGCTTTTCGAACTGCTCAAAGATGACCAGCACCCGTCGACTTACCCTGTCTGCCACAATGTTCAGGTTTCTGTCCTTGAATTTAAACACCTTTTTGGAGGCTGCAGCCATTGGGTTTTTGACCGCAATCTCCTCCTGGGCCACGGTCAATTGGGCCCCCAGCAGATACCCCTGCCTTTCAATTTTCAAATTTTCGACCTGAAGAAATAAAGATTCCAGTCCTCCTGCAACCGATGAACCTGTCAATAAAAACAGACATAGAAACACAGATATACAGCCAATCATCAATTTTTTACCCATAACATCCTTTGCTTAAATAGGCCAGGCAGGAAAACCGTTCTTCCTGCCTGGGATCATTCTTTATTATTGGTTTACCAATAAATCAACTCAGAATTTATTGGTTATACCGCATCTTATTTTCTTCTTCAATGAGCTTCATGGTCTCAGCAGACCCCCCGGTTTTTATCCAGAGATGCTCGGGTTTTGCCAGAAGAGCGGCAATGTGGGTTTTATACTTTTGACCCATACCAGCATGGTCTGCAAGTTCCTGGACCTCGGGTAAAAATTCCTGGTAAAAATTTCTCGAAACCTCATACAAACCGTGCCAATGGGTATAATCCGGAGCAAACATCGCTGCTGCCATCCGGGTTCGTCTACCCTCGTGGTGCCAGATTTCAAACCAGGTGTATCCGATCTTGTGCTGAAATCCACTGTTTTTCCAGATCTTATCTTTTTTCAGCATTTTGACAATTTCAAGGCCGGGTTTCCCGAACTTATCATTGTAGAGATTCACCAGGTCATCAAACTGGGCATAAAAATCCTTAACATGGTTGATGCCATGGCAGGATTTACAGACTTCCTGCATGGATTCCCGTCTCTGTTTCCAGGAAACAACACTGGCAATTGTCTTTTCTTCTACTACTTTTTTAAGTTTATCCCCTTTACGGACATAGGATTTTTTCATGGCTTTCTGGCCCGCCCGGGGCGGCATATCACCGGTGACATCGGTCACCGTTCCGTCGGTAAAAGTGACCCGGTTCAATTTGGAAGAAACCGGGGCTCTCAGGTTCCAAGAAAGCCTGTCACCAACGTTATGGCTGTTTTTAGCCACAGCACCGTTGAGCTTGACAAAGGCGCCCATGTGGCAAGTAGAACAGGTGGGGGCGGTATGGTAATCATCGCCCAAAACCCAGGACCCATCCTTGTAAATATTCATGCCGTTGGGGGTATTGCCTTTTTCAGCCGTAAAAAATGCAATGCCGTGTTTGGATTCTTCATAGATTTCTTTTTGGGGATGATCCGGACCCAGATGGCATTTACCGCAATTTTCCGGTTGCCTTGCCCGGGATGCGCTAAAATCATGCTTGGAATGGCAGGCATTACAAACTCCCTTGCTGCCATCGGGATTAATACGACCGATCCCGGAATTGGGCCAGGTGTTGTAATCCATTTGAGGAGCATCGGTTTTAGACCGCAGAGGTTTGCCCTCCTTGTCCTTTTTCATGGTAACCACAGACCCGTGGCACTGCCAGCAACCACTGGCCATATTCCCTTTGTTATCGGGCATGCCGCCCACCACTTCAGCCAGCATATTGTCCAGGGATGCCATGATTTCACCGGCGGTTGCATGGTGGGAAATGGCCATTTCCTTTGCCTCTGGTTCATGGCATTTGGAACAGTCATTGGGAGAAAGAATCGCCTTAATAAAGGCACCTTCGTGGCTGTAACCCATTTCATCACCCTTATTTGCGGCATGGCAGGTGTAACATCCCACCTGACCTTCCTTGGCCGCTGCATGGGCTGAATTTTCCCATTGCATCACCAAAGATTTATTTTCCTTTAAATGACAGGTGATACATTTTTTGTTCATTTCCTGATTTTTTGGATTTTTGACGTCAAAGGACAGGTCGGTCAATGCCAGCGCCGTCCCTGCCGTAAAAATACAAAAAAGTGTAAACACCAATAATGACCGTACAAACGTCATGATCACATCCCCCCCAAAATATTAAAATTAGAATGCAGCCCCACGGGCCTCACTTTTATCTGGCTTTTGCCTTTGGACAAAAAAAACAAACCACCTCCCCTTTTGTGTCTTTTTTATATCCCACTATTTTTTAAAAAAATCAGACCTCATTGTCTTCCGCCCAAAAGGGAACGATCTTCCCAAGAACAAACAAAATCACAAAGGGAAGGGCCATGACAATGATCACGGCAATGATTCCTTCTTTATCAAACCACAGGGGATGAAACTCGGTATACCCCCTTGCGCTCTTGCTCATGAGCTGACCACCAATCACCACATTCCAGCGCATGATCAGCACCTGGACCAGCAAGATGCCCGAGACCCCTGCCGCCAGGAAATTGTAGAGATAGGGCCTAAGTTTTATGATTCCCATAATGCCCAGAATCAACAGCGGAAGAACCGAGCCGATCTTGACCTGCCAGAACCAAAATGAACTTGCCAATGGCCCGTTTAATAGTCCCTCCACCATGTGATGGTATCCCGTTTTTAAGTAAGAATGGGAAAAAACCTCCAGCATTTCAAAAGAAAAGGCCAAAATAAAAAAGCCGGTCAGGGTTTTGATCATGGTGGCGATGCACCCGTTATCAATGGGCCGTGATTTTACTTTTCGAATCAGTATATAGGCCAGGATGATGGCTGATATTCCGGAAACACAGGCTGAGAAAAGAAAAATCACCGGCATCAGCGGCGTGGACCAGGTGGGATTGGCCTTGACCCCGCCGAAAATAAACCCCACATATCCGTGGAGGACTGCCGCAATGGGAATACCGATGGCCACCAGGAATCGGATAATTTTACCATCCAGTTTAAGGGCATCCTCGGACAGATCGATGCTGTCAAAGGTAATGATCCGGTAAAAGATCTGAAGCCATCCCTTGGAGGAAGCCCGAAGTTCCACCAGCACCGGCCGGTAAACAAAGAGGAGAATCGCGACCAAAACCCCCATGGACACAGCATAGATATACCCGAATCCTGCCATGGCCGAACTGGGACTGGGGGTAAGCAGCATATTTAAATTTCGCTCGGGCCGTCCCAGATGGAGCAGCAGGGGAAGGGTGGCGCAACATAAAAAAGCCAGGGCAAACAACAACGAAAACCGTGCCACAGGTTTCAAGCTTTTCACATCAAAAAGGTAATATAGAGCCGCAATGATGAAGGCACCGTCCACAAGCCCTGTGATATAGGGATACAACACGATCATCAAGCTCCAATGAACATGGAGATCATTGGGAAATACATAATTGGAAATCAGCATGGTAGCAGAACCTATGGAATCAGAAACAACTCCCGTGGAAGCAAGTGCCGTCATCAGACCACCTCCCTTCTAGCGCCTTTGTAGTACAATGCGGGCCAGGTACCCATTTCTCGTTTCAGGACCGTCAACACCCCGGGCCCTTTGAGGATTTTATAAACTTCAGAATTTTCATCCTTAAGGCTACCAAATTTCCGGGCGCCGGTGGGGCAGACATCCACACAGGCCGGCAGCAACCCCTTTCTAATCCGATGGTAACACCAGGTACATTTTTCAACCACATGGGTGGCAGGATTTATAAACCGGACAGAATAGGGACAAGCCTGGATACAATAGGCACACCCCACACACCGCTTTTCATCCACGAGAACAAACCCATCCGGAGTGGTAAATGTGGCGCCCACAGGACACACCTGAACACAAGGGGCCTCCTTACACATATTGCAAAGCTTGGGCACAAAAAAGGTGTCCCGAATCTCTTCTGCAATATCGTTCCTAGGGGTCTGGTATCCATCCAGACCGCCGTTGGGGCAGTCCACATAGATCTGATCGGAAAATCCTTTGACATAGCGTTCCACCCAGGTGCGATAGTTACCGTCGGACACATTGTACTCTTGTTTGTCCGCCACACAGCAGGAGCCGCACCCGATACACCGGGTAATATCCACGATAAATGCAAACTCCTGGGCGTGAATGTCATAGGCATGATTCCGTATGCCCGGAATCTGTTCCGGGGTTTCAAAGGCATTGCCGCCCATGGGATAAACCAGATAGAGGGAGCCCGCAATGGTGCCGTTTAATACATTTTTTAAAAAAGATCTTTTTTTCATATCCGGGGAAGGATCTTTTATCTTCATATGCCTTTCTCCATAAGCCCTGTGATCTGTTTCGCCCGGTTGATATACTTGAGCGGCGCATGAACATGGTGGCATTGATTACAGGTGTGAGTGAGCTTGACCTGCTGATCTTTAAGATGGTTTGGCAGGGCAACGGTTTTGATCACCTTTTCCGACCGGGCCTTTATTTCCGTGTTGTGACACCGCAGGCAAAGGGTGGTAATTTCCTTTCCAGTTTTCACCGGCAGGATACCTGTTTTTTTACCCTCGGTCACATGGTCGGCATAGGTCCCATGACAAAATTCACAGGAAATGGTCTTGTGAAGACCGGCTTTCTGAATCCTGGCTTCAAAGGGATGGCACTTAAAACAGGAATCATTGGTGCCATGGCGAATGGGAACCTGGGCAGCCTCTTTGATGGCATCTGCCCGATAGGGACCGTAAACACCAAATGAATTAGGAAGTAATAAGCTTTTGAACAAAAAACCGACGCCGACCATCACAAAAATACCGATGCATATAGAAATAAGACGCATCCGATAGCTTAACCCCACAATGACCTCCTGTAAGCTGCCATACATCTATCTGATATTTGCACCACAGCTAAAAACCCGTAAAGTTCTGAAAAAACGCCAATTGTTTTTAGACCCGAGAAAAATCTTGCATAAAGAATACGGTTGCATAATTTTCCCAACGGTATCATTCCACAAATTTCACAGCAAGAATAAAATTAAAAAAAGATAAAATATCCCACACCGGCAGAATAAAGATTTGACCCAAGACCAAATCTTGGGCATAGTAAATCCATTCGCTTCACATTTAAAGGAATGTAATATCATGTCATTTTTACTCGAGGGCAATAACAAATTCAAAATCACATTGGAAGTGGTGCCACCGGATGGGTTTGATGGTCAGGGGCTTATGAACAAACTTTCCACCCTTAAACACCTCCCCTTTGACGGGTTCAGCGTGGCCTCCAACCCCGTTGCAAAACCACGGATGTCTGCCATGGTTTTTTCCCACCTGCTCCAGGAACAAACAGGCAAACCGGCCATTGCCCATTTCACGGTCCGGGATCATAACCGCCTTGGACTCCAGGCAGAAGTGTGGGGCGCCAGAGCCCTAGGAGTCGATACCATCATTGCTGTCACCGGAGACCCTTCCGCCCGAAACAAAGAAAATGCCACCACAACGGCCAATGATTTAACGGTATTTGATCTCATACACATGGCAACCCAGGCAGAGCTTTGTACCGGTGCGGTACTGGACTTTCGGCCGGAGATAGACGGGCTTGAAAATGAAATCCTGCGAATTGAAAAGAAAGCCGCTGCCGGGGCAAAATTTATTGTCACCCAGCCAAGATCGGAAGAGCACACGTCTGAACTCCAGTCACTCCGGAGAACCTCGTA
>CAXHYW010000176.1:0-7092 GCA_964021475.1 uncultured Desulfobacteraceae bacterium
CGAGATTCTCCGGAGTGACTGGAGTTCAGACGTGTGCTCTTCCGATCTTGGTGCGGTTACCGAAACCATCAACGCTATCTCAGAGCAGACCAACCTTTTGGCTCTCAACGCCACCATAGAGGCCGCCCGGGCCGGTGAAGCAGGAAAAGGGTTTGCCGTTGTGGCCAATGAAATAAAGGATCTTGCCAACCAGACAGCAGCCGCCACAGCAGATATCAAGAAAAAAATAACCGGCGTCCAGGGGACAACCAAAGAAACAGCCGCTGAAATTGGTTCCATCTCTACCATTATTAATGATATTAACGATATCATCGCCAGCATTGCCACCGCCATCGAAGAACAATCGGCAGCCACCAGCGAAATTGCCAGGAATGTAACCGAATCCTCCCAGGGCATTGAACAGGTGAACCAGAACATTGCAGAAGGGGTGGGGGTCATCAGCGAGATCAACCGGGATATTTCTTCTGTGAATACCTCTTCCGACGATATTTCCAATGGCAGTCAAAATGTCGCTACCAACGCCCAGGAATTGAAAGCCATGGCTGCACGGTTGAATGATATTGTGGGCAAGTTCAAATTCTGATCTTGCGTATTTTTTTTAACCCTATTATCTGGTTACTATGGGGGGGCGGGTTTCAAGAACCTTTGCCGCCTCCCGGACACGGGTCTGGGCCAGCATTCTTTTGGCATAGTTTGCGGCCTGCTCCAGGGAAAGCGCGGTAATGGTTTTTTGAACCGAAGGGAGAAACTGGGGGTCAACGCTTAAGGTACGGATGCCCACTCCCAAAAGAAAGGGGATATAATCCGGATCATGGGCCATTTCACCGCAAACTGAAACATCAATGCCGTGACGATCAGCCGCTTTGACAATGGTGTCAATCCCCCGGTTGACGGCCGGATGATAGGGAATATAATAGTCTGCCACCAGTTTATTGGCCCGGTCTGCCCCCATCATGTATTGAACAAAATCATTGGTGCCGATGGAAAAAAAATCAGCCATTTGGGCAAATTCATCCATGGTGCTCAGGACCGATGGCAGCTCGATCATCATGCCCACGGCAAGGGTGTTGTTGTGGGCAATCCCTTCCAATTCAAGATTCAGTGCACAGTCAGACACCACTTGTCTGGCTTCCTCAAACTCATCAATGGAGGAAATCAACGGGAACATAAGGCGAATGTTTTCTTTTCCATGGGCTGCCCGTAAAATTGCCCGAATCTGGGTTTCAAACACCTCTTTGTGCTTGAGTGAAAACCGAATGGACCGAAGGCCAAGCTCGGGGTTTGCCTCCCTTGTGAATCCGGAATAGGAAAGGGTCTTTTCTCCACCGGCATCCAGGGTTCTCACTGTTGTCAGATCCCCTTTCATCTGGTCGAATAATTGTTTGTAGATCAAAAATTGCTCTGTTTCCGAGGGAAAACCGGTGCGGATTAAAAAGGGGAACTCTGTCCGATAGAGCCCCACCCCTTCAGCTTTCAGCTCTTTTGCCAGACCGATTTCGCTCAGCAGGTTAATATTTGCCAGGAGGGTGATCCGCTTGCCATCCAGGCTGAAGGTTTGATCTTTCATGAGCTGTGTCTTGACCTGTTTTTCTGCCCGGTGTTTGGTCGTAAACAGTTTAAGGGTCTTGGCATCCGGGTTGATATAGATATTGCCCTGGGTTGCATCCATAAGCAGCAGTGTTTCAACAGGAAGGTTCAGTAACTTTGGTTCATCTGCTATGATTAAGGGGATTTGAAGGGAGCGGGAGAGGATAGTGACATGGGAGGTGACCCCGCCGCCCACAAGGATGATTCCCTTAATCCCATCGGCCACAAGCTTTAAAATATCTGAAGGGTATAATTCTCTGGCAACGACAATACAGCCTTTGTCGGTTTTTTCCCGGGTGTTTGGGGCTTGGAAATTGGACAGGATGCGAATGCTCAAATCTTCCACGTCCACGGCTTTTTCCTGCATATAGGCCTGGGGACTTGCGGAAAACAGATCAATATATTTTCGGGCCACTTTTTTTACAGCGGCAATGGGGAGCTCTCCCTCATCCATGAGCTGCTCCATTTTGCCAGTAAATTTTTTATCCTTTAAAATCATAAAGTGGGCGGTAAAAATCAGGGAGGCACTTTCCGGCAGGCGTCTGGCAAATCTTTCCTGGAGTGATTTGAGTTCCTGGGTGGTTCTTTCAACCGCTGTTTTAAATTCCTGTCTTGTGTGGTGGGCCTCTGACGGATCCGATCCGTATAACAGGGATTTTCTGTTTTGGTTGGGGATGATAACCTTGCCTAGGGCAGATCCGGTGCCGGCGGGTTCTCCCTTAATGAATGGGGGCAATCCTTGTCGATGGGGCCGGGGGGTTTCTGGAAGTAGTTCCATTAAAAGCCGTGCGTTTTCAATGGCGCCGGCCAGTTGAGTCATGGCGGTTTTCAATGCCCTTTCATCAAACAGGGTAAAATGGTTAAGTTCCCTGTGTTGGACAACCAATACCCCTATTTGTTCAACCCCGCTGTGGATGGGTACACAAAGAAACGAATTGAAAGCTTCTTCTCCGGCATTGTCGAAATATTTAAACCTAGGGTTTTTGGGGGCATTGCCTTCACGGATGATGGTGCCTTTCTCAAAACAAAGGCCCACAAGTCCCTCTCCCGGTTTCATTGTCACCGAGTTAACGGCTTCGGGCTTCAGACCCTGGGTGGCCTTGAGAACCAGGCGGTTTGCCATGGCTTCAAACAGGTAGATGGAGCAGACATGGGCTTTCAGGCGTTGGGCAACAAGAGCTGCCGTGCTTGCAAGAAAGGTTTCAATGTCTGAGTTTCCCGTAACAATGGAGGTCAGCTCTCCCATGTCACATAACAGGTTTAAATGGTCTGGTTCTCTTGTGTTCATGGTATCGAGTTTATCCCATTGTTGATGTTAAGCAATTCCCGTTAAAAAATACTGATTTTAAGTTTCAGAATGTAAGCACAAATATGCAGATGTTCAATGAAAATTTATTTTTAAACGGGCAGGCTGATGATGAATGTGGTGCCTTTTTTCAGATACCTGGATACGATTCATAACAGGGTTTACATTATATCCATTGTGGCTTTTTGGGTTTGTACTGATTTTTCTAAAACCATGAGAATCGCTTTTGCAAGATTATTTTTGAGTACGGGTTTCATCAGGATATGGTCCACTTGAATCTGGTCGGTTTCGCCTTGGTTGATTTTTTTGCTGTACCCGGAACATAAAATAATGGGCATCTTGGGCCTGGTTTTTTTTATTGCCTTTGCAAGCGCATCACCAGTCATATCGGGCATGGTCATGTCTGTAATAACAAGATCAAAATTGTCTGGGGCAGCAAGAAAGGCTTTCAGGGCATCCGGACTTTTATGGTGGGATGTTACCCTGTATCCCAGACGTTCCAGCATCTGTTCAATCATAACACAGATGGGCTTTTCGTCATCAATCAATAGAATATGTCCAGAGCCGTTGAGATTTTTTTTGGGTTCCAGGCCTGTCGGACTCCGGTCTTCAGACAATATCCGTGGCAGATACACCTTAAAGGTGCTCCCTTGTCCTGTTTTGCTTTCCACAATGATCTCTCCCTGATAGCTTTTCACAATTCCATGAACAACAGCCAGGCCCAATCCTGTACCTTTTCCCTTCCCTTTTGTGGTAAAATAGGGGTCAAAAATTATTTCGAGGGTTTTAGAATTTATGCCGATGCCGGTGTCCGAAACAATCAGACAGACATACCATCCAGGTGCCAGGTGGGGACTTGGCAGAGAGTCAGAAAAAAATTGTACCTCATTTAATTCCACCGTTAAAATTCCGCCATCCTCTTCCATGGCATGGAAGGCATTGGTGATAAGATTCATGACAATTTGATGAATCTGGGTGGGATCAGCCAAAACCATTCCGGTTCCCTGAATGATCTTCTGACGAATTTCAATGGTGGTGGGCAGGGTTGCCCGGGATAATTTTAAAACTTCCTTTAGAATCAAATGCAGTTTCAAAGGTTTGTTTTCTTTATGTGTCTGGCGACTGAACATCAAAATTTGTTCCACAAGATCTTTTGCTCTCAAGCTTCCCTTGAGCACTTCCTGCAGGGGCAATCGCAGGGGGCTGGCTTCTGGAAGGTCGTCTAAAACCATTTCTGCATACCCCATCACCGGGAAGAGAATATTGTTAAAATCATGGGCAATGCCACCGGCTAGGGTTCCGATGGATTCCATCTTTTGTGCCTGTCTGAGTTGTTCTTCGAGTTTTTTTCGTTTTTTTTCTTCGTGTTTTCTAAGGGTGATATCCATGATACTTATTTGCAAAAGTCTCGTCCTGCCATGGTAAAAATTGGACAGGCTAAGATCCCCATACCATATACCCGGCTCTTTTTTAAACTGCCATTCAAAATTGGTAAATCCCTTTTCCAAGGCGTTGCTGATATGGTTTTGAAGTGCAGACCGGGAGTCAGATCCATCCTCTTGAAAGGGAGGGGATAAATCAAATATGGTTTTTTCCCCCAGTAGTGTATGGGAATCCATAGCCAGAATTCGTAGGGCAGCCCTGTTACCATCCACACATTTTGCTGAATCCGGTTGAATGACCAGCAGGGGGACGGGAGAATCTGCAAAAAGAACCCGGTTGTAATCCTCCCGTTGCTGGATGGCATTGGCCATATTCTGAATATCCGATGCAAGGGATTTAAATTCGGTGATATTAAAACTGGGCCAGTCTCCGGTCTTGTCATCCCGGGTGATCTTTTTAGCATGTTTCGCAAGCGCCTCAAACCTGAAGGATAGCCGCCTTGCCAGCACAAGGGCGAGAATAATACCGAACAATATCGTGGCAAACAAGATGACAGACAACAAAATACCCGTTGTCCAAATCGGGCGACGGGCAATCTTACTTGGGATTGCAATCAATACGAACCAGTCAATCATGGAGGCTTTTACCAGGCAGCCTGTCATCAACTTTCCATTCAGTTTGAAATCCCCGAGCACAGGTGCCGTTTGCGTCAACCCGTTTTTAATCAGCGGGATATGGCTCAGGTTCAACTGTTGGGCGGTAAAAAGACCCTTTTGGTCTGCAATCACCTGCCCCCTTTTGTCCAGGACCATGATCATTTGTTCCCGGGTGGTAGAAATCTTTTTTAAATACTGAGTTAATAGGCCCAGATCGATCTCGCCCATGACAATGTTTGTATCCCCTGGAATGGCAAAGGCCACAGAGATCCCTCCGCCAACAACGGACAGAAAGGTGTCTGACCAGACCGGTTTTTGCTGCTGGATTACTTTTTTAAAAAGCAGGTTTCCTGAAAGATCCAATGCCATTAAATCATTTTCCTGGTCCCTGTTGCCGCTGCTCAAAGCAACCCCGTTCACTTTCCCGTTTGGATCGATAATATAAATGGCTTTTAGAGATCCCGAGGTTTTTATCTGGGAACTTAAAAACCGTTGATGGTTTGACAGGTCTTGCTTGTCTGCCTGAATATAGTTTGAAATTCCCTGGAGTGTGGTCATTGATCTGATCAAATGGTTTTCTGTTTTTGATGCAATGATTGTTGACAGATGAATGTGGCGGGTTTCAATATTAGCCACAAATTTGGGGAGAAACCATACAAGGCCAGGGAGGATCAGTAAAATAAAAGGCAGCAAAGCAATGGCGATGGTCTGAGTAGATAATATTTTTCTTAGGGGTCTGATTTTCATTTTTTATTCTAGGGTAACATACTGACCGTTTTTAATTTTGGTGATAAAGGTGGTGCGATCGGCATCACCAAATCGGTTGATCGTAATAACCTGCTGAAGACCCTGAAAGGATTTTTTCTGGATGATTGCCTCTTTTATGGTTTCGTCTTTTTTTTGTCTTGAAAGTGCTTCTATAATGACAAGTCCTGTATCATATCCGGCAAGGCCGGCAAAACCGGGTTCCCGCCCGAAGCGTTCATGAAATGTGTTTCGAAAATTCTGATATGGGGCTGAGGTATCATTGCGATCCAGAAATTGGGAAACATAAACCCCTTCGGCTGCAGTTCCTCCCAATTCAATAAAACGCTCCGTGGATGCCCATTCTGACATGGCAATGGGTAATTTCTGATCGAGTTTTCGGACCTGCTGGCAGATCAAAGCGGCATCCACGGCATTGGTGATTATTAAAAAAAGATCCGGATCTGATTCAAGCAATTCTTTAACAGGGCCATAAAAGGAAACATCACTGCCGGAGTGAAAAGAGGTGCTTTTCACTATGCTGCCGCCCAGGTTTTCAAATGTGGTTTTAAAGTGATTCAACCAGTCTTGGGTATAGGACTTGTTGCGTGAATCATAAATGACGACGGCCTTTCGTCGGCCCAGGTTATCAAATTGGTACAATGCGCTTTTTATGGCATAAGCATTGGTGCTGGAAATTACCCTAAGGAGGTGGTCGTCTTTGTTTGAAAGAGCGGTTGTGCTTGCCGTGGGGCTTACCATGTATATTTTGGAATCGTTGACAAGGGAAACCGTTGCCATGGCCATGCTGCTGGTCATGGGGCCGATGATGAGATCCACCTTGAGGTCTAATAGTTCTTTCACCATTCTTTGAGCCGTATCCGGGTTTTGTTGGTCATCCCTGACAATAAGCTCCAGGTTTCGCCCTTTAATGCCGCCCTGGGCATTTTTTTGGTCTATTGCCAGTATGACGCCGTTGCGGCCGGCAACCCCGAGATCAGCCACCCGGCCGGAAAGGCCTGCAATAAATCCAATCCGTATGGGCTCTTCCCTGCCGCAGGAAGTAAACCCAAGTGCAAGACCGATGATCATCAGGCAAATAATCCATTTATTCAGATATCTTTTCATGTTTAGCACCCACTTTAAATATTGGAAAACATTGGAAAACATTGGAAAACATTGGAAAACATTGGTTTGAATTGACCACTTGGTTGTTTGTGTGACCTGAATTCTTTGTGGTCGTCCCGGCCATAAATACTTATATTTAAGTTGCTTTATCCGATAAGCAAACCCGTTGTAATTCCGGCTGTCGCTTTCCCCGCGTGTTTGTCCCAGCGTATTTGTGATAGCTAATTTGATTCCATTGGTAGTGGGACTCATTAAAACATAAATTAACAGAAAATACCACAAAATCCC
>CAXHYW010000177.1:0-7036 GCA_964021475.1 uncultured Desulfobacteraceae bacterium
ACAGGCGCTTGTTTCAAAGAAGCATTGTTGACTGGCAGAGTTACCGATTTTGGATTGGTTTTTACTTTCCTTCCATTGGAGAGTTCTTTTTGGGCCTTATCAAATATAGGCGGTTCAATATGGGAGGGCTCGAACACCAGGCGAATGGTATTTTGTTCCTGAATAATCCGATAGGGAACCTGCTCACGGATATTTATCTCCACAAGACAATCTTTGGCACTATTGGACGTTGATTTTGGTTCGATCCGCTCCACAGCCGAATTAAAATATCGGGTTAACAACGGTCGTCTATGAATGGAAGGGACCTTTGTATTATAAAGGTTTAAATTTAATATATGATCACTTTTCTGAATCATTTCATACCGGACGGGGTGACTGGTTTCCACCCGAATATCGGATCGTCCGGACTCAACGGTTTGGAACTCTATACCGGTCATTACGGCAGGCGTATCCGGTATAACCAAGGGCAGACCAGAAGATATTACCATTTCTTTGGCAGCCTTTTTTTGTGCCGCCTCGGTCACTTCCTTGGGAGGAAGGGGATCGCTTGCCTTATCCAAAGGCTGTTCCAGAAAAAGAATCACCCGCAATTGAGCCCCTTCTTCCCTAACTTCATAGGGGATATCCTGAGTCAAGGCAATTTCCAGCTTTACCGTGGTCTCTAACTTATCGGCATAGGTCAGTTTAACCCCCCCGATGGCGTCGGCCTCAATTGACCCAGGTGCTGCCAACCCTGGGTTAATTTTGGTTTCGGGAAGATATACGCAAATAGCAAATGGAAAGGGTTGTTTAATGGATGTATAGGTTAATTCTTGATTACCCGAAATCCGGACTTCAATGGTTTTATCCACTTTTTTTACATCAATCCCATGGATCATTTTTTGCCCGGCAACCGCGTCAGCAATTGCATTAGATGGTGGCTGGTCTTCATTGGCTTGTGAACTGTTTAAATTTTCAGTTTTCCCGGCCATACACCCAACGAGTAGGAACAGTATTAAGACTGAAATAACCAGCATAATCCGATCGTTTTTTTTATTGAACTTCAAAAACGGCATATTATTCCCCGCTCTCTTTTTTATGTAATTTAATTTCCTGGAATTGTGTCTGTCGTATCCCTTTATAATCTTTCACATATTCTGTTACAACAAGACTGCTCTGGTTAATTTTTGAGACCTGTCCGCTATTTTTACCCATATAGGTGCCAATCATCACTTCATATCCCTTTCCTGTTGCATCTTCCACCATGGCAAGTTGTCTATTTTCCATCAAGATAACCGCCACAAGTTTAATCTGGTTTAAACTAAGTTTCTCAAGGGGCGTCAGCATCCGCTTGGGTTTATCATCAATATCCGGGGTCATCACCTCTTTTTCCTGGAGCAGCGGGAGAAAAGGATCCACCCTATCCTTTGGGTCATACCCAATTATCATTTCTTTTGCACTGGCATTCCCGTCGACTGCAACAATTTGTTCCCTTTTAGCCGCCTCTTCTGTTACAGCCCCAGGTGGATTGAGCCCCTTCTTTCCCTCACCTACTTGAAGAGAGGACTTCGGCGGATTTGTTGACACCTTCGCCATCTTTTCAGGTGATTGGATTTTACGCGACTTGGTTTCAGGAGATAGGGATAATTTTTTCTCAGATTTTGATGAGGATGGCGGTGAAATACGTCCGGAAACGATCACAGGTGTCGTTTTAAGCGCCTTTTTTTCGGCCTGTTTTTCACACCCGGATAAAAAGAAAAACCAGACGCTCATTGCGAGGACAATTGATGTTTTAAGTAATTTCACCATACCTGTCGGAATTATCCTTTTTTATGTTTCTTTTTTGACGATTTTTTTTTATCTTTCTGCTCTGCGAACATATAAGTCACGGCACTGCACTTCATCTGAATCAATCCCCCTCCCTTTTTATCGGCCGCCATGGACACGTTGTTAATATTGACGATTCGGTTTAAACTAGCCACCCGGAAGAAGAAATCAGCAATCTGGTGATATCTGCCCTCGACATTCATGGAAAGGGGTATTTCCTTATAAAATTCCTTGTCCACCACAGGCGCTGGCTGAAAAAGTAAGAACACAAGCCCCGCCCTGCTTCCGGCATTGGACACCCCCCTCAAAAGTGATGGTAGCTCTTTTTTCTCCGGGAGAGCGCCCATGGCAATATCAAATGATTCCTGAACTTTGGCCATTTTTGCTTCATATTTCTTTAATTCTTTTGCTTTCTTCTTAAAAGTGGCCAATTTTGCAACCTGGGTTTTATGTTTTGTCCTTAGGGTTTTTAAGACTTCGTTCTTGGGATTAAATATAAAATAATAGTAACTGCCCCCCATCAGAGCAATGGTTAAAACACAAATAAGCAAACGCTGAACCCTGGTTAACTCGCCCACTTTTGCAAAAAAAAGGGCTATTTTTTCCTTGATTTCGGCTCGTTTATTTTTCTCTGTCTCTTGGGCCATTATTTCCCTTTTTTACCGGTATCACTCTTTTCCGGTGCGATTTTTTTTTTAGTACAAAGCAACTCAAAGGATTTCAACATCACATTGTCTTTGAACTTTTGGACCTTTGATCGCTTTAAATCAATGTTAGAAAAAAGAGGGGAAGTTTCAAGATTCCTCATAAAATCAGCAATGGTCGGATTGTCAAAGGCAACCCCCTTAAGGGTCACATGAGCGGAATCAGATTTCATGCTTTCGATCCACATTCTTTCAGGTACAATTTTATCCGACAACTCTCCCAAAAGGACCAATTGTTCCCTTCGTTTTTCTTCCAGGGAAGAAACAATCTTTAATTTATCCTCGAGAATCTTTAAATTCTTTTTTATCCGTGTGACCCTGTCCGCCTTTTCCTTGAACAGGGAAATCTGTGCCTGAACCTGACTTATCTGGCCACGGGTTTTAACAATTTTTTTATCAATCCCCATTGTATACCAGGTCAAAAGAAGAGATATCATCATAATTGATAGGAAAAAAATCGAAACCTGGCGGCGAATATTTTCTTTTTTTCTGGCAACCCTGAAGGGCAGAAGATTGATGCGTATCATTTATCATCCATCCTTCTCAAGGCCAAGCCTAATGCAATGGGCGCCTGGAGACTGACCTCGGATATGAATGAGGCTGGAAATCGTTTTTTGTCCAGAATCAATCCCTCAAAGGGGTTGATGGGAATAACATCCACATCCAACTCTGACCTGAGGCTGTCTATAAACCCTTCCACAAAGCCGCCACCACCGCTCAAGACAATTTTTTCCACCGTATTCTCGTTGGTACTGGACTGGAAGGCATAAACCACTTCACAAATTTCAGAGCACCAAGTACGTGCGACACTCTTGCTGATCTCTCCTAAAATTTTGGCATTTTTTTGCTCTTTGCCCCCATCCTGGTACAATTTATCGGCTTCTTCAATACTGATATCAAGCTTGACTGACAACTCCTCTATAATCTGATTTGTACCTGAAACATTATCCCGCATCATCAAAGATGTGCTTCCTTTCAGAATATTCAAAGAAGTTTTTGATGCCCCAACATCCACCAGCAGGGTCACCTCTTCTGGATCGGAGTCTGCCAGGGATTCATAATTATTTTGAAGGGCAAAGGTGTCAACATCGATTATTTGGGCAGTCAAACCGGCCATGGTAATCAGGTCGATATACTCGGCAACCAGGTCTTTTTTAACCGCCACCAGCAAAACATTCATTTGATCCAGGGAAAATTCGCTTTCACCTATTATCTGAAAATCAATGTTCACATCATCAATATCGTAGGGGATATATTGTTCTGCTTCGGAATAGATCGCCACCTGAAGCTCTTTTTCAGGCACTTTTCCCGTGTTGATAGTTTTTATGACAACGGAATGACCACCCGTTGAAATGGCTACATTCTTTTCTTTGATTTTCTGGGATTTAAAAAGGCTTCGGATGGTATTTGCAAGCCCTTCCATATCGACCACCCGGCCTTCAACAATCGCTCCAAGAGGAACCTTTGCCGTACCAAACTTGGTAAGGATGTTCCCTTTTTTAGAGGATTTAAGCTCAGCGACTTTTATGAATGAAGAGCCGATATCTAAACCAACTAGATGATCCCTTTTTCTCAATAGCATACACTTTCATCCTTATTCGGCAAGCCCATGCATCTGGCCAACATACAACACAAACACTCTTTTGTATTCTTTTGTATTGATATGTAGCAACAATATTACTATAATTTGATACGATATGACGCTAAAGTCAAGTATAATCGTTATCTATAGCAATTGAATAACAAAAGGAAACCGGATTTGTCAAACACTAAAGACACGGAAACTATGAAAAAAATTACCCAAACCCAAGGAACCATGTGAAAAAAAATATAACACCCCAGGGCGCCCGCCCTTTTGTACTGGTCAAAACCTTTACTTTCGCAAGCTTGATCGTCATGCTGATGGCCACCATTGTCATCGCGGCCTTAAATGCCCACTGGGTTAGAAACATACTCCTTGAAAAAAACAAAGAATACAATTTACTATTGGTTGAAAACCTGAATCATCAGATATTTCTAAGATTTGTTGCCCCTGTTGTGTTTAAGCACGGTGAAATCAAACTCAGACAAAAAGATCAGCATCAACTTCTGGACACCGTCATCAAATCGACCTTGCACAGCTTTCATGTTGACATGGTCAATATCTATGGAACAGATAATATCATCGGGTATAGTTTTGATGAAGAAAAGATAGGAAAAGAAAATGCCGGGGGGGTCCACTATGAAAAGGCAATGAAAAACCAGGCCACCTCCAAACTCATCCAGAAAGGCAATTTCCTTGAATTATTGTTCTGGTTCCCCCAGGAAACAAAAATCATCACCTTTGCCCCTTTAATTCCGGAAGCCCAATTCGCCCGTTCAGGTAAAAGAATGGTCATCGGTGTTATCGAAATCATCCGGGATATTTCCGATGATTACCAGAAAGTTTTCAAACTCCAGGGGCTGATTGTGATCTCCTGCACCATCATCATGGGCATTTTATTTCTCATACTCAGATTTGTGGTCAAACGGGGTGAAAAAATCATTGAACAAAGGGCGGAAG
The DNA here is from genome assembly GCA_964021475.1 of uncultured Desulfobacteraceae bacterium. Lineage (GTDB taxonomy): Bacteria > Desulfobacterota > Desulfobacteria > Desulfobacterales > Desulfobacteraceae > NBML01. Next base: position 5,053 of record CAXHYW010000177.1, read on the forward strand.
AGCGCCTCCGGCTGGAAGAAAAGCTAAGGCAGTCCGAGCATCTGTCTGCCATTGGCGGCATGACGGCAGGGGTTTCCCATGAAATCAGAAACCCTTTGGGAATCATTAAAAGCAGTGCCCAGCTATTGAAAAAGAAAATGGCAAGATTAGATCCGGACAGTAAAATCCCGGACATCATTGTGGAAGAATCCACCCGATTAAACCATATTATCACCGATTTTCTTGATTTTGCAAAACCAAGACTCCCGGATCTTCGGCTCTGCGACCTGGATGAGGTAATTGAAAAAAATCTGGCATTTCTGACCTCCCAAATCGAAGAGGCACAAATAAATATCATCACAAACTATCAAAATGATATGCCACAAATAATGGCCGACACCGCCATGCTCTATCAGAGTTTTTTAAATATTTTATTAAATGCCTTCCACGCGTTAAAAGCAAACGGAACCATCACCATTTGCACCTGGTCTGAGCCAGGCCTGGTCCATGTTTGTTTTACAGATAATGGCGAGGGGATCAGTGACGAGGTTCTCAAAAAAATTTGGACACCTTTTTTCACGACCAAAGACACTGGCACCGGACTTGGCCTTGGAATTGTTAAAAATATTATTGAAGCCCACAAAGGCCAGATTCATATTTCCAATGCCTTGCCTTCCGGGACAAAAGTAGATATTTCATTACCGATTTAGGAGTTAAACCGATGGAAAATATATTGATTGTGGATGACGAAAAGCATTACCCGATGATTATAGGAGAAATCCTTCAAGAAGAGGGCTATCGATCCTTCACAGCGGCCAGTGGAATGGAGGCTTTGGATATCTTAAACACCCGACTCATTGATCTGGTCCTCACCGATGTTAAAATGCCAGGAATGACCGGCATTGATCTTTTGGAAAAGATAAAAGAACTGAAACCAGATATGCCGGTCATCATCATGACGGCATTCGGCAGTGTTGAAAAAGCGGTTGAAGCTATGCACAAAGGCGCATATACCTTCATTCTCAAACCCTTTGAAAACGAAGTATTGATTGCCCACATTGCAAAAGCCCTCTCCGTGTACAAGATTGTAGAAGAAAATAATATTCTCAAAAATGCCATGCACACAAGGTATCAGTTTGATAATATCATCGGCAAGAGCAAGCCCATGCAAGAATTGTATGAAATCATTCAAAAAGTGGCCCCCACAAATGCATCGGTCCTCATCGAAGGAGAAAGCGGCACCGGCAAGGAACTTGTGGCCAAATCCATCCATTACAACAGCCCGAGGAAAGACAAATCCTTAGTGGCAGTTAATTGCGCGGCATTTGCTGAATCATTGCTGGAAAGCGAATTGTTTGGACATGAAAAAGGTGCCTTCACCGGTGCTGCCAATATGAAAAAAGGCCGGTTTGAGCTGGCCGACAAGGGCACTCTCTTCCTGGACGAGATCGGTGAACTTCCCATGACCTTGCAGGTAAAACTACTTCGGGTGCTCCAGGAACGGGTGGTGGAACGGGTGGGAGGAACCGTGGCCATTCCCGTGGATTTTCGTTTAATCGCCGCCACCAATAAAATCTTAGAAGAGGAAGTAAAAAAAGGAAATTTCAGAGAAGATCTGTATTACCGGCTCAACGTGGTGAAAACAACAATCCCGCCCTTAAGAGACCGACAAGAGGATATCCTTTTGCTGATCAATCATTTTATTGAGAAATATACCAGTGCCCCGGGATCTGTCAGCAGTGTGACCGGTATCGACAAAAAAACTGCCCAGATTCTGTGTGATTATGAATGGAAAGGAAATGTAAGGGAACTGGAAAATATCATTGAACGGGCGGCCATCCTTTCCAGCACAAATTTGATCTGCCCCGCCGATTTGCCCCCCCAACTAAGGCAAAGATCTGGAAGCCCCCTTCAACTGGACGGAATTCCTGATGGTGCAGGCCTGTCAGAAACCCTAGTGGCTGTGGAAAAGAGGATGATTCAAAGGGCCATGAAACTATCGGGA
>CAXHYW010000178.1:0-7031 GCA_964021475.1 uncultured Desulfobacteraceae bacterium
CCCTTGCTTTAATTTCTGCAACTTCAACCTTTCTTGAAGCGGTCCCCCCAATATGGAAGGTACGCATGGTCAGCTGGGTACCCGGCTCCCCAATGGATTGGGCGGCCACAATACCGATGGCCTGTCCAATTTCAACGGTGACCCCATGGGCAAGATCCCGACCATAACATCTGGAGCAAACTCCGTTCCGGGAGTTACAGGTTAAAACCGAACGGATTTTTACATTTTGAACACCCGCCGCTTCTATAGCAAGGACATCGGCCTCACTCAACTCCGTATCCACCCCGACAATAAATTCATCGGAATAGGGATCCCGGATATCTTCCTGAATAACCCTTCCTAAAATTCTTTCACCAAGGGTCTGAATAATCTCGCCTCCCTCATACAGGGATTCAACCTCAATTCCGTTAATGGTGCCGCAATCGATTTCTACAATGGTGCAATCCTGTCCGACATCGGCCAAACGCCTTGTCAGATATCCAGAGTTTGCTGTTTTAAGAGCCGTATCCGCTAAACCTTTACGGGCACCATGGGTGGAAATAAAATACTGAAGAACAGAAAGACCTTCCCGGAAACAGGCCGTGATGGGATTTTCGATAATCTCCCCGGAAGGCTTGGCCATCAAACCACGCATACCCGCCAATTGGCGCATCTGATCCTTGGACCCACGAGCGCCGGAATCGGCCATAATATAGACGGCATTCAGCACCTCAGAGGTCTCAGGATCTTCACATCCCGTCGGGTTTTTCATAACGTCCATCATGGCATTGGCAATATCATCCGTGGCCTGGGCCCAGATGTCGACCACCTTGTTATATTTCTCTCCCTGGGTAATCAGCCCTTCTGAATACTGGTCTTTAATGTCTTCAATATTCTTTTCCGCCTTGGCAATAAGATCCCATTTCTGATCTGGGATAATCATATCATCAATGCAGATGGACAAACCGCCCAGAGCGGAATGTTTGTAACCGATATCCTTGAGCCGATCGGAAAGGACGACTGTTTCCTTAAGTCCGATATTTCGATAGGCATAGTCGATCAACTTAACAACAGAGGATTTACTCATAAGCTTGTTGACCAGTTTGAATGGCAATGTGGTTTGACGTTTATCCACCTTGAAAATAGTGTATTTATCTCCCACCATTCGAACATCGGTAAACTGATCCTTTTTAAGACCATACAATTGTTCAACCACCACATCGGAAACCTGGAAAAGAGTTTTAAACTCTTTATGGGTCAAAATACCGGTCTCACCTCGACTCTTTTTAATCTCATCATCGGTATATTTTTTTAATACCGTATCAAAGTTTTTACCAAGTTTAAGTTCCGCCAGAGCTGCTTCACAACTTTCAAGGGAATCGGTACGGATTCGGCTTAATGCCAAAAGTGTATCCCCCGGAATGGTTTCCCACAACAGGATTCGACCGGTGGTGGTCTCATAAATTTCATCATCAATTCTGACTTTAATAATGGCATGAAGTGCAAGTTCACCCGCATCATAGGCATACCGGACTTCATCAAGGCTTGCAAAGGTAATCCCAGCGCCTTTTTGGTCCCTTACTGCCCGGGTCATGTAGTAGATACCCAGTACAATATCCTGGGTGGGCACGATGATGGGTTGTCCATTGGCCGGAGACAATATATTATTTGTGGAGAGCATCATAATTCTGGCTTCCAGAACAGCTTCAAGGGAAAGCGGAATGTGAACCGCCATCTGATCGCCGTCAAAATCCGCATTAAAAGCCGGACATACCAGGGGATGCAACTGAATGGCCTTACCCTCAATCAATACCGGTTCAAACGCCTGGAAACCTAATCTATGAAGTGTGGGTGCCCTGTTAAGCATCACCGGATATTCTTTAACAACAGCTTCCAGTGCATCCCAGACCTCATTCTCTTCCCGCTCTACCATTTTCTTGGCACTTTTGACGGTTGAGACAAATCCTTTTGTTTCCAGATAATTATAGATAAAGGGTTTAAAGAGCTCCAATGCCATTTTCTTGGGAATTCCGCACTGGTGAAGCCGAAGCTCTGCCCCAACGGTAATAACGGTACGACCGGAGTAATCCACTCGTTTACCCAAAAGGTTTTGTCGGAACCGACCCTGTTTACCCTTCAACGTGTCACTCAATGATTTCAACGGCCGTTTATTGGTCCCGGTGACGACCCGTCCATGTCGCCCGTTGTCAAACAATACATCAACAGACTCCTGGAGCATTCTTTTTTCGTTACGAACAATGATATCAGGCGCATTCAAATCCACCAGACGTTTAAGACGGTTATTCCGGTTCAACACCCGACGATAAAGGTCATTCAAATCTGAAGTTGCAAAACGCCCTCCCTCAAGAGGTACAAGGGGTCTTAAATCCGGCGGCAAAATCGGACAGGCTGTTAAAATCATGCGGGTCGGTTCGATCCCGGAATGTAAGAAGGCATCCACTACCTTCAGCCTTTTTGACATTTTCTGTTGCTTGGCAACAGACTTGGTCAGGCTGATCTCCTCTTTCAACTCTTCATGGGTTGCCTGAAGATCAATTTGACCCAACAATTTAAGTATGGCCTCGGCACCTATCCCTGCCTCAAACTCCTCACCAAATTCTTCAAGGGCCTCATAATATTGATCATCCGAAAGAAGTTGCATTTTTTTAAGCCCGGTCTCTTTTGGATCAATCACAAGATAGGAATCAAAATACAACACTTTTTCAAGATTCTTTAGTGTCAGGTCCAGTACATTACCAATCTTACTGGGCAGACTTTTCAAAAACCAGATATGGGACACAGGAGAGGCCAGTTCAATATGGGCCATTCGCTCTCTTCTGACCTTGGATTGAATTACCTCAACTCCACATTTTTCACAGACAACACCCCTGTGTTTCATGCGTTTGTATTTACCGCAATTACATTCGTAGTCTTTTGTAGGACCAAAAACCTTCGCACAGAACAAACCATCCCGTTCCGGTTTAAAAGTTCTGTAGTTTATTGTTTCAGGCTTTTTTATCTCACCGTGGGACCATTCTCTAATCTGGTCCGAAGATGCAAGACTGATCTGTACGCCTTTATAAACCTTGGGATCTTTCGGTTTTGCGAAGAAATCATATATATTATCCAAATGCACTCTCCTTATTTGGTTCCTTCTATAAGATTCATGTCCAAACCCAGACTGTTGAGTTCTTTGATCAGAACCCTGAAAGATTCAGGTGTTCCTGGCTCAAGAACATTCTGGCCTTTGACTATTTTTTCATACATACGTGTTCTTCCTGTCATGTCATCTGATTTTACGGTCAGAAATTCCTGGAGTGCATGGGCGGCACCATAGGCTTCCATAGCCCATACCTCCATCTCCCCGAGTCGCTGTCCTCCAAACTGGGCTTTACCGCCAAGGGGCTGCTGGGTAACCAAAGAATACGGTCCAATGGAACGGGCATGAAGCTTATCATCAACCAGATGGTGAAGCTTAAGCATATACATGGTCCCAACGGTTACGGCTTTGTCAAAAGGTTCGCCGGTTCTGCCATCGTACAAGATAGACTGACCCGAGGTATCAAACCCTGCCAATTCGATCATCTCTTTGATCTCTTCTTCTGTGGCACCATCAAAAACCGGTGTCGCTGTATGAACACCCCTTCGATACATCTTGGCAAATTGGATCAGCTCTTCATCGGACATCTTGTCTATTTTTTTGGATAAAACATCCTCGAGCTGGTCGGCCTTTTGTGTTTTGGTAATCGAGAAGACAGCGGTTAGTTTCTCACGCAATTGCTTTAATTTCATTTCTTCAAGAAGTTCATTTATCTGCTGCCCGAGACCAAATGCAGCATACCCCAAATGGATTTCAAGAATCTGTCCCACATTCATACGGGAAGGAACTCCCAAGGGGTTTAGCACCATGTCTACCGGTCGACCATCTGCAAAGTAAGGCAAATCTTCCTGGCGCAAAATTCTGGACACAACTCCCTTATTACCATGGCGACCCGCCATTTTATCCCCCACAGAGAGTACTCTGAGCAGGGCAACGGAGATTTTTATCAATTTAAGTACGCCAGGGGGTAGATCATCCCCTTTTTCAAACCGGGAAACCAGTCTATTAAATCGGTCCCTGGCAATTTTGATGTGATTCTGGGCATGCTCCATAATAATTTGAACTTTTTCAGTCAGCACAGAATCGCTTACCGCAACATTCTGAAGAACGGAAATCGGGATACTTTCAAAGGTGGACGACTTGGTAACCGTCCCCGCCTTAACAAGGAGTTTCCCATTTTTCTCTAAATCACTCAGAACTTTATGCCCGTCCAGGATATTTTCGACTTTTTCCCTGGCTACCTCGGAAATGATTTTAATCTCATCATCTCTGTCCTTTTCAAGGCGTTCGATATCCTGATCTTCAATGAGCCGGGTTCTGTCATCCTTGGAAAGTCCCCTCCTGGAGAACACCTTGGCATCTATTACCTTTCCCTGTACACCCGGCGGAACACAAAGGGAGGTATCTTTCACGTCCCCTGCTTTTTCACCAAAAATTGCCCGGAGTAATTTTTCTTCAGGAGAAAGCTGGGTCTCACCCTTGGGCGTAATTTTACCCACAAGAATATCTCCGGATTTCACTTCTGCTCCCAGGCGAATAATACCACTCTCATCAAGATTTTTAAGCGCTTCTTCGCCTACATTGGGGATATCCCTGGTAATTTCTTCCTTGCCAAGTTTGGTGTCCCTTGCAAGAACTTCATATTCTTCAATATGTACAGAGGTATAGACCCCATCCTTAACCAGCCGCTCGCTGACCAAAATGGAATCCTCATAATTATATCCATCCCAGGGCATAAAGGCGACGGTCACATTTTTTCCCAAAGCCAATTCACCCATTTCAGTGGAAGGTCCATCGGCAATAACCTGACCCTGTTTAACCCTTTCCCCTTTCTGAACAATGGGTCTGTGGTTGAAACAGGTATTCTGGTTAGACCGAACAAATTTCGTACAACTATAAATGGATACCGCTTTTTCAAAATTGCTGTCGCCATTGTCATCATTTTTCACAACAATTCGTTTCGAATCCACTTCTACAATAACACCATCGAATTCAGAAACAATCGTAACACCAGAATCTCTAGCAACCACGCTTTCCATGCCGGTACCCACTAAAGGCGCCTCACTCTGAATAAGCGGTACGGCCTGACGCTGCATGTTGGATCCCATCAAGGCCCTGTTGGCATCATCATTTTCGAGAAAAGGGATCAACGAAGCAGAAACTGAAACCAACTGATTGGGAGAGACGTCCATAAATTTAACGTCTTTGTTATCAATCATTTCAAACTCACCACCCACCCGGGCAGAAACCAGAGGATTCATGAAATTTCCGTCAACGTCAAGCGGTGCATTAGCTTGGCCGATGGGCAATTCCTTTTCTTCGAACGCACTTAAATGTCTGATGTTTTTTGAAACATTTCCATTGTCCGCTATTCTAAAAGGGGTTTCAATAAAACCAAAATCATTCACCCTTGCGAAGGTACACAAGGAAACGATCAATCCAATATTGGGTCCTTCAGGTGTTTCAATGGGACAGATTCTACCGTAATGGGAGGGATGAACATCCCTGACTTCAAAGCCAGCTCTTTCCCGGGTAAGACCACCCGGTCCAAGAGCAGAAAGCCTTCTTTTATGGGTTGTCTCGGACAATGGGTTTGTCTGGTCCATGAATTGGGACAACTGAGAAGTACCAAAAAATTCTCTGACAACCGCAGAGACAGGCTTGGGATTAATAAGATCGTGGGGCATCATGGCATCGACTTCCTGCATGCTCATTTTTTCCTTAATGGCCCTTTCCATACGAACCAAACCGATCCGATAATGATTTTCCAGCAACTCACCAACCGCACGAACCCTTCTGTTACCCAGATGATCAATATCATCCACCTGGCCCTGGGTATCTTTAAGTTCAATAAGAGTGGCGGCAGTCAAAAGCACATCCTCTCTTCTCAACGTTTTTACATCAATTTTAGTGTCCACCCCAAGCCGATGGTTCATCTTAAGTCTACCCACCTTTGAAAGGTCATAGTAGGTCTGGCGAAAAAACAGATGATCGATAAAATCCTGGGCAACTTCAATTGTGGCCGGGTTTCCGGGACGAAGACGCCGGTAGATGTCCATGAGCGCTTCTTCCTTGGATTCGGTTTTATCTGTAACCAAGGTTTTTCGCATGGAATCGGAACTTCTGGCCTCGACAAAGAGAATGTGAAAATCATCCATTCCCATCTCTTCCATTATCTCAAAGGTGTCTTCGGCTATTAGATCGCCAGCCTTGAAAACGACTTCCTTTGTTTTAGGGTCCGCAAAACTCATGGCAAACCCCTTGTCAATGAGCTCTTCATTGGAAATTGGAATAAAATCAAGACCCTCATCACTGAGTTGCTTGATGGCCCGCTTGGTAAAAATCCTACCTGTCTTGATGACAATTTCACCTGTTTCAGGCGATTTGATATCAAAGCTAGCCCTTTGTCTTACAAGATTTTCAGGAACGAATTCTTTGAAAAAGGATCCATTCTTTTTAATAATCCGTTCTTTTTGATAAAAGAAGTCCAAGATGTCTTCACTGGTATAGCCGAAAGATTTAAACAAAATGGAGACAGGAAATTTTCTTCTGCGGTCAATCCTGATATTCACGATATCCTTGGCATCGATTTCCATATCGATCCAGGAACCACGCACAGGAATAACCCTCGCATTGTAGATAATCTTTCCGGAAGAATAGTTTTTACCCTTGTCATGGTCGAAAAACACACCGGATGATCGGTGAAGCTGGCTGACAACAGCTCTTTCAGTTCCATTAATGATGAAGGTACCCCGGGGGGTCATCAAAGGAATAGTACCGAAATAGATTTCCTGTTCTTTGATATCCCTTATAGAAGAGACATCTGTTTCCTTATCCCGGTCATAAACAACCAGACGAACCCGTATGTTAACCGGAATTTCATAAGTCATCCCCCGGCTGATACATTCCTTCATCGAATGTTTTGATTCGCCGAAGGAGTAAGAAACATATT
>CAXHYW010000179.1:0-7021 GCA_964021475.1 uncultured Desulfobacteraceae bacterium
GATCTACACATAGCGGCACCCTCTTTCCCTACACGACGCTCTTCCGATCTGGCCTGGTTGGCATCCACCCCAATGGCCATTTTATCACCCACCGCATCCACAACCGCCCTGACATGGTCGATATCGGTCTGTACGTCAAAGGCGTGAACTCTGATTTTAATGGTTTTAAACCCTTCGGAAAGGCGTGCCCTTGCTTCAAAAACCCGGGAATCGGCATCTTTAATTTCCCCTGTGGAGGCATAGAGTTCCACCGGTTCCCCTTTGCCGCCCAGCAGTTCATACGTAGGTTTGTTGGCAAGTTTTCCTTTGATATCCCAGAAAGCCGGCTCAATCCAGTTGGCCCGGACACCCAGGTAAGAAACCTCCCTTAAGCGCTGGAGCATGAGGTCTATGTCGGTGGCATCATGTCCCAGAAGATAGGGGGCAATCAGGTTGCCAAGTCCCTGTCTTTCCGAGGCAATGGCAGGGGCGGCACTATATCCTTCAATTCCGTCCCGGGTGGTGATGCGGATCAGATCAAACCGGTTGTCCGTTGCCGGATACCCCGGAATCCAGCTGGGATAAAAGGGCTTTTCAAGGGGAATTCTTACATGGTACATGTCCACCCTGCTGATTTGATTCCCCTGGTTCCCCTGATTTTCCTGGTTTTTCTGGTCCATGGTGCCTCCCTATTTGATGTGAAACCCTTTTTAGTTAATCTGCCAAATGATCCGGGGTGATAACGCTTCCCTTTCGGGCTTTCAGTTCGGACAGCGCCTGTTTTTGAGAGGCCAGAATATCAAATAATTTTGAGGGAATTTCCTCTTCTTTGGCATAGGCGGTTTCCTGTAGCTCGATGCGGTTGATGATATTGTCGCAATAGAGGGAAAATTGTTTTTCATACAAGGATTTAGGGTATTCTTTGGCAATAATCTCTTTGAATAATTGTTGTAAATCTTCGTATCTGGGTATATTCCCGATGGGAGTATGTAAATAGGATATTTCGTTGTGGGCATATCTTTCCAGCCAGGCAAGCCAGACCTTGACATCTTTTTTCTCACCCAACAGCTTGTTGGTATCTCCTCCCCGGGCTTTTTCCGTCAGAAAATAATTGAGTCCGGCCATGACCGGCCGGTGGGCTTCCTGGATGGCGGGGTTGCCGAAAAATTTAAACTGGGCATCCATGTAATCGCCCAAAGACCCTGGAATAAAAGGCGCATTAGCCCAGGGAGCCCGTTTGACACCGGATGCCCCCACTTCGGTGGCAGTTGCAGCCGATACAATACAGGCCCCAATAACTACTCCGTTGTCGGAATCTGTGGCAACCCAGACCGGTGGCATGGTGTCCGCATCCCTGCCACTATAGGTAAATATACGGGTCAGAACCCCTGCGGGATTCTGGGCCTCGGGGGAATAATTTTCAAGGGAGGTGGATGCCAGGGTGCACCGGGAGTTTGGATGGGACATGGGGATGGGCTTTCCCGCTTCATCTGTCTTGCCTTCCTGCCATTCCCCCTGGAAATTAATCCCCTTTGCAGGGTGAGGCTCATCATTGCCTACCCAGTGGGGAATCTTGTTTTCATCTATGAGTACGTTTGACCAGATCACTTCATGTCCTTCCTCCCTCATCACCTTCATGAGCAGGGGGTCCCCTTCTCGGTTGACATCCTCTACAATCCCAAAGATCCCGTTTTCCGGATTGATGGACCGGATACTTCCGTCGTCGGCAATCCACATCTGGGCCAGGTCATCTCCCACAAATACACTTCCGGCCATGGCCGTTGTGGTTTTGCCGCATCCGCTGGGGGCGGCTCCGGCACACCAGGTGATCCGGTTCGAGGGGCCGGGAATCCCGGTAATAAACATGTGCTCGGACAATTCTTTTCCCCGGTTTGTATAAACCGCCTTGTCCACGGCAAACCGGTGATTCCCTTTTTTCAGCAGCAGGGTATTTCCGGCATAGGTACATTTGTAACTATAGGTGGTTTGGAATTGCCTATCCATAAATACCCTTGCATGGGGCAGGTCTTCGGTTCTGTTTTTCCCTTCGGAATGGAGATTGGTGAAAAAATGACCCTGGTTGTCTACTTCTTTGTCAAAGGCGTCAAAGGTATTCCGGTAGAGCAACTCTGCGCTGTGGCTTACATAGGCGGAACTGGTGATTTCAAGGGCTGGGTTGGAAACAGGTGATCCCACCGGGCCCCGCATGTAAAACCCCACAATCATGGTCATGCCTTCCATGATGTTTTTCAGGCTTTCCTGAATATCTTCAAGGGCTTTTCTTCGGTCCATGCGGTTGGCAAGGGAAGAAATATGGTCTTCCGGGTTGGCAATATAGAAGGTCCGGTCTACGATCCTTCCCTGCTCACCGGCCAGGTCAAAATGGATGGTATGGTTTGCCATGGCAAGGGGGTGTTCTTCTTTTTTTTCAAGGGCCAGGTTTTTAATAAATGCCTGGTCTTCCATGGAACCGGTATTGATAAACACCTTGTCCGGGTTGCAAATCACAATGGCATTGGCAATCCGTGAGAGAATTTTTGGGTGCTTGATTTTTGATATCCGGGACAGTTGCACATCATCCATTTTCTGTTTAAAAATTTGGAGTGCCTCATCGGGAGATTCAATTTTTCCAAGGGTGTTTAAAATATCCATGTTAGTATCCGTATTATTGTATGGGTCATTATTTGCGTGGTTATTATTATCAAAGGTTACTTTTTAAATGATTTCCAAAAGAATGATTTTTTTTCTTCTAACATTTAATGAATAAAAATCAAATGATATCTTAAAATAATTTTTTTAAAATATTTTTCTTTTTTATGAAATAAGCTGTATAAAAACAAGCGCATGCACAAGTAAATTGCAAATTGCGGGGGAGGCAGGTTTAAATATGAAATCGAAAATAGTTGCAGATTTACACAATCACACCAACGCATCCGATGGTGACTTTGCACCGGAAAATTTGGTGAAACTGGCAAAAGACCTGGGTTTAAAGGGATTGGGTGTGACAGATCACGATACGCTCGAGGGACTCACAAAGGCGGTCAGGGCAGGGGATTCCCTGGGAATTGAGGTAATCCCCGGTGTGGAGGTGTCTATCCGGTTTAAACGGCCCTATTTTACCGGGACTTTGCACATGCTGTGTTATTTTTCCCGGGACAGACTGGCAGACGAGGCTTTTGTCCGAACCTTTGAATCCATTATGGCCCAGGGCCGCGGGGATGAGCTGGTCAGGGATCGGATTGCCCATATTAACCGGGTATTTGGTCCCCAGGGGAAATCCCCCCTGTTGAAACGGGACATGGTTTTTCAAGATATTGCCGATTACAGCAAAAAGGCTACCCGGCGGCATTTTGCCCTGGCCCTGGCAGAAAAACTGGGTCTGGAAGGAAAACAAATTATCAATGGGGTAATCGGCAACGCAAGTCCGGCCTATCTGCCATCGGGCATAGAACTTGAGGAGGCCGCCTCCATCATTAAAACGCTTCCGGTGATGGCGGTCCTGGCCCATCCGGCCGCAGGTTCCTTTCCCGGGGAAGGGCACTATAAAGAGGTGCTGCCCCCTCTTGACGTGGTTGAGAGAATCTTGCCCGAGTTTGTTGAGGCGGGTATTCAGGGAATCGAGGTCTACTATCCGGGACATACCAAAGAACATCGGCAGATTCTTAAAGCCTGGGCAAAAAAACACACCCTTTTGATCTCGGGTGGGTCGGATTGCCATGATGCTAAGAATCGTCCCCTGGGGGGCAGCGGTATATCCCAAATAGAATTTGACTTATTTAAGGCGGCAATTCCATGAGACGAAAAGAGGGAGGGGTTATTCCTGTTCGATCCGGCGGCAGGCTTCCACAAATAAGTCGTTTTCTTCCTGACTGCAAATAGTAATCCTGATAAATTCATGATTTTTTAATCCTTGGACCCGGCTGAGATCGGCTGTCAAAAATCCTTGTTTGGCAAGACGTTCACCCAGTTCGACCGCCTTGAGCTTAGAGTTTTTCAACATCAGGGTGTTGGTCTTTGATGGTATATAAATAAAGGTTTCAAGGTTAGCCAACTGCTTGCACAGATGGCTTCGTCGCCGGGTGTTTCTGGCACGTGAAGACTGGACGTGTTCATCGTCCACTGACGCTATCTGGGCCAAAAAAAGCGAAAACCAGCTGAAGGGAAACATGGGGCGATAAAGGCTGACCGCAGCAATAACGTCCCGATTTGAGGACATCAGGTATCCCACCCTCAAGCTGGGCAGGGCGTGTATCTTGGAAAAGGTCCTGAGGACCATGAGGTTGGAAAACTTGTGAAGCAGCTGTGTCGATGACACCAAACCGTCATCCCCGTCAGTGTATTCACCGTAGGCCTCATCCACTACCACGGCCGTTCCGTGAACCAGGCCAGCCGCGGCCAGTTCAGCTATCCAGTCCACAGGCAGATGCTGACCGGTGGGGTTGACCGGGTTACTGATCCATAGCAACCCTGGGGAATGTTTTTGCATCAGATCGATCAACCCCCTGACGGTGCTGCGGGTCCATTGAAAATTTTCCTCCGGCCGCAGGGGCAAATAGACCGGCCGACCGCCCATTCGTTCAGAAAAAGCCAAAAAGACATTGAAGTTAGGCACGGCTGATAAAAAGGCCGTGCCGTCCTTGATGAATATTCTTGAAATGTGGTCAATCATGGATTCCAGACCGGCGCTGATCACGAACCAGGACGGGTTCAGGCCATGTTGAGAGGATAGGTGTTTGCGCAGAAGGTTGTATTGGTTGTCCGGGTAGTCGATCAGGTTGTCCCTGAACAGGCCCACCAGGTCGGCCTGTTCCATGATATCTTTAATCAGTTCCGAATATCCATCGCTGTTCCGGCCAATATCGAATCGGTAAACTCTATCAAGATTGTTTTCCAGCTTGAGCTGTTCGATCAGGGCATATTCATCGGTATCCTTGCTGACGTAGTCATCATTTGATGCTGCCAGGGATCGGTGAGTTTCAGGGGTAAAAAGTTTGCTAATATTCATGTCCGCTCCAATTTTAGAAAAAATCCCCCTGGTTATGGCATGCGTTTGAGCAATATATAGCTGCGCCGCTGGCCACCAGCCTTATTGGAAAAGAGTTCAACAGCCTGCAAGCCCCGGTTGTTGATATATTCGTCAAAAACCTCCCTGGTCTCCATTCGCCATTTCAGCATTTCGGCTTCATCCCGGGTTTGAATTTCCCGCAGGTTGCCCGGTATTTCGACAAGCACTTCCTCTACCCGGGGCAAGCTGTCCTGGCTGACCAAGGGGAAGTCGCCCAGGGCCTGTTCGCAAGTTTTTTGTCCCCTGGATCTGCCAGTATCGTTATCCATGTCGAATTCGATCAGGAACCTGTCCTGGGGCATTCCGTGATGAAGACCTGAATCGAGGTGGTAATGTCCCTTGAAATAAGTGATGATCCTTCCGCCCAAATTATTCAGATAAAGGTGTGAGTTTTTCGACTCCAGAGGTTCGTAGGTCCAGCAGACTTTTTGCATGTTGCTCTTTTTGTACTGTTCGAAACTGAAGCGCAGCAGGTTTTGAGCAATCTCAACATCCCTATATTCGGGCAGGACCCCGAGCATATGCCCGAATACCGTCCCGGGTCGGGCGGTGGCAAAGGCATTGATAAAGCCTACCATCTTACCTTTATGGAAGGCACCACTAAGCCATCCCACACGAGGATCCTTGATGTTCATGGCACTAAGAGTTATGGGGGACATAGTGTCCCGGGGCGGTAATCCACCCACGATGGCCTGAAGTTCAATGAACTCGTCAAATTCATCCTTAACTATTTCGCGGTACTCGAATTCCATATATATCCTTTTTTGGGATCATAATTTAAGGTCTTACCGAGAAAACCAGCGATCGTCTCCCTCACTTCTTCCGGCTCGATGATACTGGTCAGATACCCCTTTTCCAGCAAAGATTCCAACCGGCTGTCTTCCTCCATCTTTCTGCGAATCTCTTCTTTTTGTTCTGCCGGCAGGTCAAGATTTTTCAAGAATCGGTTAATGGCCTCGGGGCCATAGACGGACATCGACGCACCAGGCAGGGCATACAGGAACCGAGGGGCAAAGCCTGAGCCGGACATGGCATACAGCCCGGCGGTATAAGCACGACGAAGGACAATACACAGGCGCGGAACTGCTGAAGTGGCTATGGCGGTAAAAAGCTCAGCCCCGGCCGAAACTATCCCGGCCTTTTCCACTGCTTGGCCGATCATAAAACCGGGAGCATCGGCCAAAAAAACCAAAGGTAGGCCCAAAGCGTCGCAAATCCGGATGAAACGAATCATTTTACGGCAGGTTTCCGGAAAGAGCACAGCACCACGAACCTCGGGATTATTGGCCAGAATTGCTGCCGGCCGGCCCTCGATGCAGGCCAATCCGGTTACAATTTCAGCGGCATAGCGGCTGCCCATCTCCAGGAATCGGCCTTTATCCGCAATTGACCTTACGACCTGGCGGGCGTCATAGGGTAGATTCAGTTGAGCCGGAATAAGTTCTCTGATCCCTGGATCATCTACATCAGGACTGGCTGGTTCGCCCTGTAATTTTGCGCTGTTCCTAGGAAGACAGCTCAAAAAATTGACAATCCATTCAAGCGCTTCATCCTCTGTTTCGACCATTTCATCACATGTTCCTGTCTGGCAGCTGTGCAGGTTAGCCCCGCCCAGGGACTGGTAGTCATTCTTTTCCCCCAGCATGGCCTGCACTGCATCCGGACGGGCTATGCTGAGCGAGGCGTCCTTGATCATGACCAGGCCGTGGCACATGGCAACCGGAAAAGCCTGGGCCTGGGCAATGTGCCCGAAGACCGCAGCCACCATCGGAATTGAATTGAAAAGCCGGGCGATTTCATAATACTGCCGGCCCATGCTGACCTCGCCCATCATCAATTCGATCTGGACACCCTGAAAGGCTGTCCGACCTGACTGATACTGGGCAGGGGCGTCGTGAAGAAAGACCACTGGCAAACTTTGGGTTTCGGCCAGGGTCAGGGCATTGAGATAGCGGGAGAGAGAACCCGGCAGGTCCG
>CAXHYW010000180.1:0-7017 GCA_964021475.1 uncultured Desulfobacteraceae bacterium
CTTTGGATGATCAAGTAAACAATTGTTTTAAAAACCAGGAAATGTTGGATGAAAAGATTACAGATGGTTTGGAAAATATTAAACATATTATCAAAGAAATCGAAACAATCAGTGACGAAAAAGATGCCATAATAAAATGGTCAAAAGAGGAAAGAGGTTTCCCTGTTGTTAATGTCAAAGGGTCGATCGTGCACGGGACAAAAATATTTGGAATATATTCATCAATAATTCCAAAGGAAACTATCCGAAACGTCTTCATAAAGGAAATTAAACAAACCGATGCTGATAAATGGGAAATGATGATTTTAGAATCTAAATAGTTCAAACCTCTCGTCTTACGGTCGACACTCCAATGATAATATTTCTTGGGCAGCCCTGTCCCTTTTGACTTATATTTTATTTTCCGCCCTCATCAATCGCATAACTGGTTATTGTAGATTTTCTTAATTTTAATTCTACGATTGTTTTATATTTGATATTATTTTCCATAAGGTTCATCATTTGTGTGTCGATGTTAACTGAATCAAGGTGATAGATATCAACCTCTTCGCTATCTTTTCCATTCATGGAAAATGGTTCTCCATCATCTGGTGACAAATGTTTAGAATGAGTTTTATTTAAATAATCCGGTTCTTTTTCACCCATTGCACGTTTGAGAGTTTGATTAAAATCAAGATCCGTCGGTTTATACCCAATGGTATCCATATTAGATATATTGCTGGCAATAAGGTTGTGTCGTCTGGCAGAAACATTAAGTGCCTTTCCAATCACCTGTGATGTGTGGCCAAAAATCCTTGAATCTGTCATTTTTCCTCCCAATTTGAGTAAAAAGTTAAGGGATAATAATATTATAAAGCAATTTATATGCCGGAAATTATTTTTTGTAATTCGGTGTTTAAATAATCCCCTCATTTAGCCCTGTTTATAACAAATATTAGGTTTGATTCGATCAGAATCTACAAGTCTAACTACCCTATGCATACATTTTTCCAAAATTCACATACCTTTCTTAAAATGGGATGGTGATTCAAGAGAGAAGTATTGCCGAGTTTGTCACTATTTTGACATTACAACCGTCAGTTTTACCATTTGTTTAATGATAGGAGTAATTACAGCCGCAATGTCCTACAGGACAGATAGAGGCGCCTGTATCCTTTTTTGCTCAGACCGTCCGCTTCCGGTCAGCATTCATCATGACATCTCTTAATGCCTTTTGGCTTCTTGCCCGCATCCATTTGTTTTCAAACCTGGGGTCAAGAACAATCTGAGCAATGGCCGACAGAGCTTGAAGATGGAATTTTCTTTCATCTCTGGAGCCGACCAATACAAAGACAGTATGTACAAGTGGTTTGGATTTAGAAAATACAATCCCTTTTTTGCACCTGGCAAGGAGGATAGAAAATTTTTTTTCACCATCAATAATAATATGCGGAATTGCAAGACCCGGAGCGACTAAAGTTGTGATCTCTTTTTCTCTTTGGATCAACATGTTACTAAGAACTGAAGAAGATATATTTAACTGATCAGACATTGCTTTGGAAACTATATTAAAAAAACCTTCCATATCCATAGTCTGTTTCAGATCTATGACCAAGCTCTTATCTACAAGCAAATCAAATCGATCTTTTTGAAACAATGTTCTCGAAGAGATGATTTTTTTTGCCTCGGTTTGAACCAAAAATGAATCCAATTCTTTTGCTGCTGTTTTTTCAACAAGTTGCAACAGAGCTTCCTCCTGATTGACATCAAATCGTAAGACAACTTCTTTTAAAGAATTTAATGACCCGACCATAGTCACAAGATCCCCTGCCTCAAACCGTGTATAATCGTGGGGAATAAACAGGACGCCACGTCTTCGGACAGACATGATAATAGCATCAAAGGGTAATCGAAGATCTCTTAAGGCCAGGCCAAACAAGTTGGGATTTTTGATGTGTAGGTCTATGATATCCCGATCCTTATGCATACCCATCAACAAAGATGCTGCATCTGGAGATCTCACAAAATGATCAAGAAGGCTGACTATGGCCGTGGAAGGATCAACGATCAAGACGCCTAAAGCTTTAAAACGACTAAAGCTGCTTCGATCATTCAAACGAGCAATGATAGTTTGAGTTCCAAAATGTTCATAAGCTATTTCGCATATTTTATAATTTTCATCATCGGATAACATCGCCACAATTACTTCTGTATTTTGACTATTCAATTTATTCAGTTCTGTGATACTCAATTCTGACAATCGATAAGCTTTTATATCCGGATTATTATCGTGTGTATTATTCTTATGAGTGACAGCAACCTTTACACGCCAGCCCTGGGAAATCAGAGACATGGCCAATGCAAATGCCTGTCCGTCAGATCCGAAAATTACAGCATTAGAGTTAGCTTTATATTCCACATCTTTGGCTCCGGAATGATCTTCTTTCATAATTTTAATGGCATATTTAAACAAAATCGGCCCGATGATTTGGTTTAAAACGATAATCGAAATGATGATTGTAGCAAATGAATTCCCCCACTCCGGGAATTCCACTACAACTTCCTTTGCAAGCCCTAATCCCACTCCCGCCTGGGTAATGAATGCCATCCAACTGATAGTATTATTTTTTTTAGGATTCTTCGCCAATGTACCGCCAATGAAGGATCCGATAAAAATGGCAAACATTCTTGTGAAAAACAGGGCTATGGCAATCGGCCACGTTTGTAAAAGAATATCCAGAGACAACGATGCACCGGTAAGTGTAAAAAATGCAATATAGATCGGTGGCCCAATATCGAAAAGAATTTTTAAAAATTCTTTTCGATACCTTGATGTATTTGAAACAGAGAAACCGGCAACCATGCAGATCAACAGGGGCTCGAGAAGGACATCGCCTAAAAAAGTATCATGGATAAATTTGCGAATTTGAGATGAAAAAACAAATACCAGATACCCCATTAATAGGATAAGACCGGTTTTTAAATATTTTTGACCGGGTAATTGCAAAATTGCCAAAATTATTTTCGAAACAAGATAGCCGAGAACAATCGATGCCCCAATTTCCAATACCAGGAGCAGGATAAAAACAAAATTGAACTTCAATCCTGAAAAAAATGCATCGGCAACAGATGAATTGACCGCAAACAATATGATGACCACTACATCCATGATAACGGTCACTCCTAACACGGTTTGGGTAAACGGCCCTTTCGCCCTTAATTCATTTACAACGGCGATTGCGGAAGCAGGAGATCTTGCAACCATTATGGCACCCGCCAGAATTGAGACAGCAATCTTTGCTGTCACGGACATGGTTTTCATGAATGGAATAAAACCGGAAAAAAAGAAAAACGTAAGGCTTGTTAAAGAAAATGTGCAGACAACCAGACCCATGGTGACCCAAGCTATGCTTTTTACTCTGGTTTTAAGCTCTTTTAAATAGAGTTCGCCTCCGGCAGCAAAAGCAATAAATCCCAGGGAAATCTCATCCACAAATCGCAAATTTAAAGTTGCTTCCACCGAAATCAGATCGAGAACATAAGGCCCTGCAACAATCCCAGTCAATAAAAATCCGCTGATCAAAGGAAGTCCTGTTTTAACCAGGCCTTGTCCGATCTGTTTTGAAGCAGCAGCAATTATTGCAAAGCAGGCACTAAATACCAGAATGTCCATAGAAAATCCTGTTATAAAATTTAGTTCCATTACTGATGATATTCAAATATATTAGAGAAAAGGAAGTGTTCAATATTCTGTATCACCATTTCTAAACAAACTCAACAACCACACTTTCCTCCCTAATAAAACACCAAACCAATGCATCACTGCTACCGGTTTGACGCCGGCAGTCTGTGAATAAAATAAGGTGATTGAGCAAATTTTAAAGAAACCATGGCTGACTTGGAGTATTTCCTTAATTCAAAGGCTTTGGAGAAATTTATTTTTAATCAGAAAAAAGCCGCACAGAGTCTTGGACTATCATATGATCAGTTCCGGGGTGTTAGAAAAAAGCATATTAACAGAGTTTGACCGGAGAAAAATTATAGCTTGCTAATTATGGGATATTTTATTTTCTGTGACAGTTTGAGCGATTTAAAATTTATTTGTGGGTTATATTTTTTTATCAGCCAGAAAGGAATTTCAAGCTCAGTTAAACTAAGGTTCCAGATATTGTCTCCGTTTTTGACTTCATAGGTATCAATCCCAAGGATGGAAAAGGATTCAAAAAAATCTTCCTCAATTTCTTTGTGAAATTCATATCGTAACTCTTCAAATTCTGGGACAGTTTTCTTTCTCATGGAGATTCGGATTTTTTGATCCATGGAAATAGCGCTGCCGAATTTGAGTTTATTCAAAGCACGGATTTCCTGTGTTGGTACCCCAAGCCAGTCTGCATAGTGACCCAAAGTCTCTTCAGCCTCAACTTTTATTATTCCGATTGTAGCGTTGCCTTTTTGAATGGTTTTAAGAACCTTTAGATTACTGGTAACAATATTCTGGTTTATGGTGGTTTCACTTTTTAAGGGTTTTGCCACAGGTAACGGTTCTGTGATAACAGGCGCTGTTATGGTCTTTGCAATGGCATTATTTACAGGTGCTTCTTTGGAT
Organism: uncultured Desulfobacteraceae bacterium; assembly: GCA_964021475.1. GTDB lineage: Bacteria > Desulfobacterota > Desulfobacteria > Desulfobacterales > Desulfobacteraceae > NBML01. Next base: position 4,586 of record CAXHYW010000180.1, read on the forward strand.
TTGGGAACAGACTTAACAACCTTTTTTTTGGATTTAATTGTAGTGGACATATTTTGAGCCAAGATGATTTCATCTTTAACAGGAATCCTTAAGTTTTGTCCGATATATATCGTTGCTCTGCGATTCAGGCCGTTGGCAAGGATAAGATCATATAATCTGACTGAATGAATTCTTGCAATGGAACCTGCTGTATCACCTTTTTGAACACTGTGAAACCGGCTGGGTTTTTGTTTGTCCCGGTAAAGTGCGGTTAGCTTTTCATTAATTTTTGGAGCATCTAAATTTTTAGGTATTTTTAATCTGAATCCTTTGGGGATATATTTTTGTCCGTTAAAAACAGGTTTTCTTAAGCCAGGGTTAAGGAATTGTATTTCTTCAAGGCTTAAATTCAAGGCTTTTGCCAGGTCATTAACCGGCAGATATCCTTTGGTCTTTATCTCTTTAAAAGAATATGGCTTTTGATATTTGATTTTGCCAAAATACTTCTCAGGATTTTTAGCCACAATTCTGGCCGCCAAGAATTCTGAATAAAAATTTCTTGATGCAAATTTAAACGAACGGCTTTTATATGATTTTACGATTTCTTCATAGCTGCCCTTGGCATTTTTTGCCCGTCTCATACCGGCTAAACCATGATTGTAGGCTGTTATAGCCAGGGGCCATTCTTTTAGCTCTGCATAGTTTTTTTTTAAGAGACGGGCAGCTGCATCAGCGGAAATAAAAGGATCACGCCTTTCATCCACAACATAATTGATTTCCATATAGCGCCGACCCGTGGAATGTGTAAACTGCCAGATTCCGGCAGCCCCGAATTTGGAATAGGCTTTGAAGTTAAACGAAGATTCAACACAGGGAAGGTATACAAGGTCAACAGGAAGACCATGAGATAAAAAAGTTTGTTTGAATTTATCAATAACTGCTCCTGAACGGGCCAGGCCGTCCATAAACTGTTGTTTTATTCCGGCCTGGCAGCGTATGTTAAAGGCTGCATTTTTAAAATCCGATGGTTTTGCTTTGGAACCAAAAAGCTTTGCAACCCTTTTTTCTTCCTTTGATATTGGTTTTTTCCCATAGGAAAGTTTTATAAGTATGTTTTTATATTTTTTGTATACAGTTTCTTTTATTTTCTTGTTTTTCCTATTGGCCAGGACAGTACGGGATGCATCAAGATCGACAACCTCGTAAATAATATCAAGGTTTTTGTTGTCATGTATAACGCCCTGGGATTTTAGTGTATGCGCAAATATTTTTATCCAGAAATCAACATTTGGTTTAATGGATGGATAGGAGGGGAAATCAAGATCTGCTGACTTATCGGCTATTTGGGTTTTTGAACTGGTGGTAGCAAAAATGGTTGTCGGTGTTGCAAAACATAGTGGGGCGCAAAGGAACAAAAGAAATAAAATTATTCTTATGGATTGAAAGTTCCGCTGCAATACGTGTTGACAAAAACCAATCATAAAATCTCCATGGTTCTATTGTTATTTTGAATACAAATAAGAGACGAGGCTATCATATAATATGTGTTTTTAAAACCATTGAACTTAAATTTAAAACCAATTTTCCTTCTGAGTACTTTTGCCCTGGTATTTTTACCGGAGTATGACATAGAAAAGCCCAATATCCCGAGTTACAACTGTTTTTTCCTGACTTTTGACAACCTTCAAATTCTTCTGATGACAATCATCTTTCCGTGGAGAAAAGGAAATGAGTGGTTTGTCCTGAATCTTTTGTAGGTACAAGCGAATTATGGTGTACAGGCAAAAACCTAACCGGACATTACTGGGAAGGGTAATTCTTTAATGAAAATATAAGCCCAAAGGATTGTTTATCCTCCGGGCGCAAGCTCTTACGAGTTCAAGTCTCGCCTCCGGTAGCAGCTTCTTAAAAGGGTTTAGTCGTTTTCGGTTAAACCCTTTTAAATCGCACTTCAAGGGAAGCCGATTAATACAGATACAACATGTTGTACCTGTATCAAGTCAGGAACGGGAAACAACAACTCATGGGCCAGTTCACCCTTTCTGATGGGGATGATTTTCAACGGATAACAGTCCTTTTTCTATTAAAGGCAGATCCTGACTGTGCAATGCAGGACCGCCTTTTTCGCAGCAGGTACCGTACCGTCTACATTCTTTTAGATGAGACCTAAAAAACTTGTCTTTTTTAAATCAATAGATTACAAAATCATATTTATGAAGCCTTTACAAAAATTAATCAATGAGGATCAATGACACTTCTTTTTTTTTATGTTTTTTTAGCCCTTTTCTTTTCATTCTTATGTTCCCTAATGGAGGCGGTTTTTCTAAGTATTCCGTATTCCTATATTTTTCTGGTCAACAAAAAAAACAAAAAGGACGGACAATTGCTTCACCGCCTTAGATCGGAAGAGCACACGTCTGAACTCCAGTCACTCCGGAGAACACCGTATGCCG
>CAXHYW010000181.1:0-7013 GCA_964021475.1 uncultured Desulfobacteraceae bacterium
GTGTCTTTTGTTACCGGAACGTAGACCCCGCCATGGCTTGCATTCCATCGTCTGTAAATCACATCGTTTTGAAAAGCATTTCTTGCTTCGATTCTGGCTGTTTCAAGGGTTCCTGTCCGGATGACCTGGCTAAGCCAGAGCCAGGAAGTCAAAATGAGCAGGGACCATACACAGGTGATACCAATGGCAGGACCCCATAACCGGATGGGCTTGTGTTTTGTTTTGTCTGTGTCAGGTTTTGTCAAAGTGTGTTCCTGTTAATGGGGGTCGGGTAAGATACAAGTATTTTGCAATTTTCTTATGGCCTGGTCAACCAAAGAGTTTTTATTTGATTTTTTTCGGCTGGAAAAATGGGAAGAGTACAGAAACCGTCGTGTTTCCATCACATGGGGTCGCTGTTCTTTTCTGGCATTTTTCAATGGTGCCGGGACAGATATCGGCATCATCTGGCAGCTGGGAGCACCGCTTGGAAGTCATCTTGATTTTAAAATGGTGTCGTTCGGAAAATATTTTCATTCGCAGCAGATCCGCCCCTTTTCCGCCGGCACCAAAATCGTAGGGCCGTTTGGACGAATAATTCAGAGTGGCCTGGGGAGTGAAAAAACCTTCAAATATTCTTTTCTGTGCTTCTTTCGTCAATCCGACCCCCTGGTCCTGGACCATGAATTCAACCCCCTTGCCCTTGTGATGGACCAGAATATCTACTTTTCCGCCGTCCGGGGTATTTTCGACGGCATTTCGGATCAGTCCATCAATTATTTTTGTTAAGGGGTCCAAAGGCATTCCAATGGGGGCAGATGCTTTAAGCCGTAATGAGGTTTCTACCTGCCGATGGGCAAAGAGGGGGGCTATTTTTTCAACCCTGTCCTCAACAAACTGATTTAGAAAGATCTTCTGCACCACAATATCCCTTGAAGAGAAAATATCATCCAATTTTTTCCGAACCTTGGCGATTACCCCTTTTTCTCCGATTTCATCCGCAATCAAAGCTTCAATGGTGTCCTCACATTGATCAAAGATTAGGGAAAATACATTCTGGTGTACAAAGGATTTTTTTTCGACAATATCATACACTTCATCCTCGATACCCAGAATCCGGTCCAGGTTTCTGCGGATCCTTTCCAGGGTTAATACCCAGTCTTTCTCGGGCAGAAGATCCAGTTTTTTGGATAGGATTTTAAAGGAGCTGAGCAGGATGGCCACCGGTGTTTTTAGTTCGTGGGACAGATGGCTGATCATCTTATCCTTGGCAGCATTCAAGCCTTTGAGCTCCTGGTTGGCCTTTTTCAGTTCTTCGGAAACCTCTGCATTTTCAATGGAAAGGGCCACGGTAGCGGAAATGGTAGTTAAGATTCCCAGATCGGTCTTATCAAATTCCCCCTCTTTTTTGTTGTCGGCGGTGATCACACCAATGATGCGTTCTTTTGTCCGCAGGGGAACCACCATGACATTTTTGACCTTGTGCCCGATTTTTTCATCCCGATTCTGGTGCAGGGCATGATTGTCGGGTAAAGAGGTCATGATGATGGGATTTCCGGTTTTGATTACCTGGCCGGAAATAAGTTCATCCACGGGGAAACGAATTTTTTTGATCCGTTCCTGGGTGCCGGGATCATCGTGAACCACGCTTAAAAAATAAAATTCTTTCTGGTTCTCATCCAATAAAATGACATTGGCACCTTCTGTTCCGAGCAATTGTTTTATTTCCACGCTTACATACTGCATGATTTTGCTCAATTCCGGGTATTGGGACAATACCTGGCTGATACGGTTCATGCCATTGCGAATCCGGTCCACCCGCTTTTCCATGGTCACATCTCTGAGCACTATAATCATGCTGGTGGGCTGATTTTCTATGTCCCGTTCAATACCCACCCGCATGATGACATCTAATGTTCTTCCTTCCCTGGTCAGCCGTTTGGTGTTTAATTTAATGACGTTTTTTTGGGGCGGCAGTTCAAGGATTATTTTGGACAGTTCATCTTGCAAGGGTTCAGGGATATATTGCCGGCCCTTTTTTCCTTTCAGTTCCCCAAGTGTCCATCCAAAGGTATGGGTAAAGGCAGGATTTAGATAGGATACCAGACCCGATTTGTCCCGGATCAGCACGGGAGAGGGAAGAAATTTTAAAAACCGATTATAATTTTTCCGGGCCGTTTTATCCTTTTCCCCCAGGGAACGGTTCAGAGTCGCCTCCTCTTCAAGGACGCTTATCCGTTTTTTTAACTCTTCATAGGTGGGTTGTGCTGTCATACCTCTTTAATATACTGTTTTCACTTTTTTGTCATGTTTGTTGAACGGATTTTATGAAAATAAAATGATACCTGATTTAATCATTCTAATGTAACCGGCAGTATTCCCCTGGATAGTCTGCGTTTTTGCCGGCAGCAATAATCAATACTACAGCCTGGCATCATATTTCCTTTTTCAATGGCCTGCCGGGTGGCAAAACTATCAAGAAAATCCAGGGCGTTGCCAGTGACAAAGGAAATGAGCTTGATATCGTTTTCTACTATGAAATCAGCGGGTTTAGTGGAGATGGCACCACAGATTAATGTGTCGGTCTCTATTTGTCTAAGAATTCGGATCAGGTCCCGGGGGGAGTCCGGGTTAAAGGGTATATACCTTTTTTCCAAGATTGTTCTGTTTTCGATCCGGGCAACCAAAAGGGTGCGGGCAGCATCAAAAACAGGGGAAATTCGGTTTCCCCAGATGGTAATGGCGATTTTCACAGGCAATCTCCTCTTTTTTATCTTAATCTGCTTTTTTTTATCCTCTTTTCCTCATCCTCTTTTCCTGAATCGGGACAGCGGTGGGCAGATATGTTCCCAAACGTATTTTGCAATCCCTGTGCCGGGAGATGAAAATTTGTTGAGTGTAAACAATTTGCTTGTAAAACAATTGGTTAAGAATCTTATTTTCTTGAGAAAATAATATTTTCTTTATTAGGTCGCAAAAATAAGACTGATTTTGGACCAATGGGTAGCCTATGGCATCCATTACAATGTGATTCCCAGCTTTTTGATTCGCCGGAAAAGGGTGCTTTTGTGAATCCCCAGGGATCTTGCAGCCGCATTTCGATTATAATTGTTTTGGGTCAGCGCATCCATAATCAACTTGGCATGGGCAGATTTGACCGGGTCATCATCTTGGTCGCAGGTAAGCTCGGTATTTTGGGATAAAAAGCCGGGCAGGTGCTGGGGGGTGATAATCCCTTCGGTGCAGAGCACAAAACCATGTTCAATAATATTTTCCAGCTCCCGGATATTGCCGGGAAATGAATGGGCCATAAATGCAGACAGAACGTTTTGATTGATGCCCTGTATGAATTTGCCCTGACGCATATTTAATTTAGTGATAAATCGTTCCACCAGAAGGGGGATATCTTCCATGCGCTGGCGCAGGGGGGGCAGACTCAGCCGGATTACATTAATTCGGTAATAAAGATCCTGGCGGAATTTGTTCTCTGCAACCCGGTCGGCTAGATTTCGGTTGGTGGCTGCAATGATTCTGATATCTGTCTTTTCCTTGGCGATCCCGCCCAGGGGGGTATATTCATGTTCTTGTAGAACCCGCAGCATACTGACCTGGAAGGCGGGACTGGTATCACCGATTTCATCTAAAAAAACCGTTCCCCCATCGGCCAGGCTGAATTGGCCTGGTTTGTCCTTTACCGCATTGGTAAAGGCCCCTTTTTTGTACCCGAACAATTCGGACTCCAGCAGGGTATCTGGAAGAGCCCCGCAGTTGATGGCAATAAACGGCTTATCTCTTCGATGACTCATGTTGTGGATTGCCCTGGCCATCAGTTCTTTTCCCGTACCGGTCTCTCCCTCAATTAATACGGAGGAGTCAGAGTCCGATATCTGGGGTAGGATATTAAAGATACTTTTCATGGTTGGGGCGTTGCTGATAATATCTTCCACCTGAACATTGCAGGCGAGTTCTTTTCTTAATTCTTCCACCAGTGAATGGTCCCGAAAAGACTCAACCCCACCGATCACATCCCCGTTTTCATTAATCAGCAGGGAAGTGGAGGCGGTAATGGGGATTTTTTTCTTATCGGAGTTGATGATATAGGCGGATGTACTGACAAAGGGCTTTCCCTCTTCCATGGTCTTTTTCAAGGCACAATCTGCTTCACACATATTGGATCTGAAAACTTCCCAGCAGTGGCGACCCATGGCTTCTTTCTTAGCGATTCCCGTAATCTCTTCGGCAGCCCTGTTAAACGAGGTGATTTCCCAATTATAATCTATGGTAAACACCCCATCTGATATGCAGTCGAGAATACAGTTCATTGTATCTTCTTCAAGGGGGCCAAATATTTTATTTTTATCCATCTTGAGATTTCCTGAATTTTTGAGTTTCTATTTTCGTTTCCATTCTTATTTTTACACGGTTGTTTGCAAATTTGCAACTTTCTTAGGGTCTCTCTAATGGATGGATAGCAAGGGGTGTGCCAGGATTTATTTGGTTGGATAATCTTGTTGAATTGCTTTTATATCAATGACTTCGGTCGTTATGTATATTCGGTTGTTTTTGGAAGGGTGCAAAAAAGAGACGTTTGGTTGCTATCCAAGGTTGCAAAATTGCGACCTTGGTGGCGGTAAGATCGGGCGATCCATCTGAGTTGCTATCTTTTTATGGCCTGTCTGAGTTGGCGCACCTTTTTAAAATAGATGATCCGGCAATTTGTTTCCACTTCTAGGAGGGTTGCAAAGGCCTGGGAAAAATCATCCTTTCCTAAGGTAAAGACCCCATGGCCGTATACAATGACATGACTTGATTTTCCAAATGCCTTGGGAAGGGTGTTGCAAAGGCCTGTGGGACCGGTTCCCACCTCTCCGGGAACAATAGGGACCTGGTTGACAAACCTTTTTTTGGGGCAGCGGATATGGCAGTGGTCCCTGTGGGCACAAATGGCTTTTTCTTTTGGATCACAATCCATTGACAGGATGACGGAGAATTTCGGGTGGCCGTGGAGAATCGCTTCGCAGCCTGTTTGGGCTATGGTTTGGATGTGGGCGGTCAATTCGCTGGAGGCTGTGAGCCCTGCACTGGAGGACCCGTCCAGGGGGACCGGATCAATACAGCCTTCCAGTTCATCCAGGGAACTGCCGGTCTGGCTGATATACAAAATATTGTCCCGGCAATAGGAAACATTTCCGAAATAGGAGTCCACAAGGCCGTATTCCACTGTTTTGCGGCCTGCCTGGACAATGGCGGCATATATCTGTTCTTCCGTTGAAAAAGGACCCCGGGCAAGATCGGGCAGGTCCATCTGGCCAACTGTTAGATGGGGTGGTAAATCGGACGTTACATCAGACGGCAAATCGGTTCCCACCGTAAGAGACAAAAGATCAAACAGATCGTCACTCTCACGGCTTGTCTTTCCCAATTGAAGATTTTCCAGATAATCGGCAAAAAATTTAACAAAACAGGCAAAGCACACCGAACTTGCCACCACAAATCCTTGTTCCGGGCTGACGGTTCCATGGGCAATAATCGCTGTCCCTTGGAAATCGGCCGCACCTTTCGGTGCGGTAACGATGACACATTTCCTTTTTTTTAATGCCTGAATTATTTTGTCTGGTGAAAACTTTCCCACCACTGGCAGATCGTGGAGAAAGGTTCTTGTTTCGCAATCCTTGGGCTCAATCATCTCATTGTCAAGAAGGGCTTGCCGGGCCAGAAAATCAACGATTTTATCATAGGGAGGTCCTGGCCGTAAAAAGACCAATGAGTTGATAGTGAGCCCCTTGAAAACCTGTTCAAGGATATCGGTTTCAGGGCCGGTACGATTCCAGACCAGGGTGTCATCAAGGCCTCCCACAATGGGGCTTAGGGGGCCGGTCTCTTCTGCAAGTCCGGCCTGGGCAAGTTTCTTGGCATATTTATTTACAAGTTTGTCCATTGAAGCCCCAATTGTATAGCCTTTGATTTCAGAGGATTACCACAAGGATCCAGCCCCCGGATATCATAGTATTTTTTCCGGGCATTCATAAATGCCTCTCTGTCAATGGGAGGGATCTGGATCTGATTTCCGCTGGTTCCGGGTTCATTGAAAAACCGTTGGGGCAGGTCATCACTTTGAGCGTCAAATCCGTTTAAGCAATTGATGATCCGTTCATTATAATAAATGCGTTCCCCAATGGACATAAGGTCCTGGGCAGAGCTTTCTACTCCGGTGACAGCGGTATAGGCCTTGGCATATTCCTCCAGGCCTGCCGCAAAGAAAATGAACTTGCAGGCGGTCAGAGAATCCACCACAGCGTTGACGTCCTCGGCAATTTTTATGATCCTGGCCTTGCCGCTGAAGCTGAACCGATCGGTTGCCACGGGTTTTCTGAATATTTCATGACTGATGGGATAGGCCCGAAGATGGCAGCCCCCCCGGGTGGAAAGGGCGAAGCCTAAGGCCATGCCATAGGCACCTCTTGGATCATAGGCCGGCAGTTCCATGCCCTTTACCGTCATGGCGGCTTCCGGTCTTCCTAGGGCAGTGGCATAGGCAAAAGCGCCCTTGTTTAATTGTTTCCCCTCTCCCCGGTTCAGGGCCATGTCATCCAGCAATGCCAAAAGGCTATCCTTGGTGAAATCTTGTCCGGTGATTTCCCTCCTTGTCGCAAGGGTAACCCCAGCACTTATGGTATCCATGCCGTAGCGGTTGCAGCGATCATTGGCCTCAAGCACCAGATCTGTATCCTGGCATCCGATAAGGGCTGTAAAATGGGACATGGTTTCAAATTCCGGCATGGTGAAGGGGCGGTTTCCCCTGGTGCCGATTTTTTTGCACAGGATATGGCAGCCCCGGCAGCCGTGCTTTCTGGGTGCATAGCGTTTAGAATAAGCCGCTGCGTTGAGTGCAAAAGCCGGTTCAAACCGGGTGGCCCGGAAATTATCCGTGGGCATCATGCGGCGGTTGGCAATAAGATCGTACACCGCCCCTGTGCCCAGATGGGTGAATCCGTACTGGCCCATGAGGGCAGGGGAGGCCGCAGTAAGCCGGA
>CAXHYW010000182.1:0-6991 GCA_964021475.1 uncultured Desulfobacteraceae bacterium
CTGATACATTCCTTCATCGAATGTTTTGATTCGCCGAAGGAGTAAGAAACATATTCCAAAGATGAGGTATCTGTGAAATCCTTAATTGGAAATACAGATTTAAATACAGAATGGAGTCCTTTTACTTCCCTGTCCTGGGCAAGCATATTCCTTTGAAGAAAACTCTCAAAAGAATTGCGCTGCATTCCGATTAAATCAGGAATATCAATTATCTTTCTTTTACTGCCAAACTCTTTTCTATTACGCTTATTCGTCAAAAGACTTCCGGTCATGATATCTCCCAGTGTGAGTTTTTCCAACCGTAAAAGCGGAGGCAAGGCAATATTGCCTTGCTCCCGCATATAGTTAATACACGTTGCTTCTCGTGTAAATCAGCTATGCAAAACTATTTTACAGAAACTTGTGCACCTACAGCTTCGAGTTGTTCTTTGAACTTGTCAGCTTCGGCTTTAGCAATACCCTCTTTAACTGCTTTGGGTGCTTCTTCAACCAATGCTTTGGCTTCTTTGAGGCCAAGACCAGTAATTGCTCTTACTTCCTTGATGACATTAATTTTTTTATCACCAATGGTTTCAAGAATAACATCAAATTCAGTTTGTTCTTCTACAGCAGCGCCTGCGTCACCGCCACCGACCATGCCGACCATTGCAACCGGTGCAGCAGCACTAACACCAAATTTTTCTTCAAGTTCTTTTACAAGCTCTGAAAGGTCAAGAACGGTCATGTTTGCTATAAATTCAATAACATCATCTTTTGTGATATCAGCCATTTTTTTTCTCCTAAATTAACACTTTCTAAAATGTAATTTTTCTATTTATAAATTATTTTGATTAAGCTAGTTTGATTAAGCTGCTTCTTTTTGATCTTTGATAGCAGACAGCACGTTAACAAAAGCTCTGGGAACACCCGCAAGTACGTTCACAAATGACGTCGGAACGGCATTAAGTGTACAAACCAGTTTCGTGAGAAGCTCTTCTTTGGACGGCATCTTAGCAAGCTGTGTGATCTCTTCCAGGTTGAGAAGCTTACCCGCCAGCGTAGCCGCTTTAATTTCAAGCTGCTCGTTGGTTTTAGCAAAATCAACAAGAATTTTTGCAGGGGCAACAGGGTCATTCGCACAAGTAACGATTGCATTCGGCCCTTTATAAAGGTCATTCAGCAAGGCAGAATCACACCCTTGTGAAGCCCTGACTAACAGCGTATTTTTAACAACTTCAATCTGTACGCCAGCCTCCCTAAGCTTTGCGCGAAGTTCTGTCATCTTTAATACATCAAGACCTTTATAATCTATCAGTATACTGATTTCAGCTTCGGCCAACTGTTTTGAAAGCCTATCAACAACCACTTTTTTTTGAGAAATATTCAGCAATTTACATACACCTCCTTCCATTAATAAATTTTACGAAGGTGCCAACTAAACCAAAACAAAATTTAATTTTTCTATCTCGGCAGGCCGGCAAATCCGATTATGCGTCACATAACGCACCTACTGTCTATGACAGCTAATACAACACTTATCTATCGGTTGTAAAAATTTACAACCCTATAATTCTTCTATCAACAACTACTTTATCAACGCGGGATCCAATTTGATCCCTGGACCCATCGTTGAAGAAACCGTAATTGTTTTAATATATGCCCCTTTACTGGATGCAGGCCTCAGGGAGACAATCTTGTCCAGAAACGCTTTCACGTTTTCAGTAAGCTTCTCAGCACCAAAGGAAATTTTCCCAACGGGAACATGGACAATACCGGCTTTCTCAACCCGAAATTCAATTTTTCCGGCCTTAAGCTCTTCAATGGTTTTTCCAAGCTCAAAGGTTACCGTCCCGGTCTTGGCATTGGGCATCAACCCTCTAGGCCCGAGAACCCGACCAAGTTTTCCTACCTCACCCATCATATCAGGCGTGGCAATGGCTTTATCAAACCCAAACCATCCGTCTTTTATTTTTGCCAGAACCTCGTCTGTGGCGATAAAATCGGCGCCAGCATCAAGGGCTTCTTTTTCTTTTTCACCCTTGGCAAAAACGAGTACCTTTACTTCCTTACCAAGTCCATTGGGAAGCACAACAGTTCCACGAACCATTTGATCGGCATGCCGCGGATCAACTCCCAATCTAACGGCAACATCAACGGTTTCATCAAACTTGACATAACTTGAAGATACAGCGAGTTCCAAGGCGTCCAGTGGACCGTACTGGATAGTTCTATCGACTTTGTTTTGTGCTTCTATCTGTTTTTTACTCCGCTTTGGCATTTTTCATCACTCTTTATACTTAAAGTTAAACTACTTCTATCCCCATACTTCTTGCGGTGCCAGCGATAATCTTCGCAGCGGCATCAATATCTGAGGCGTTTAAATCTTCTTTTTTCAGTTCTGCAATTCCGATCAGCTGATCACGGGTAACCTTGCCAACCTTGTTTCGGTTGGGCTCACTGGATCCCTTTGATAATTTAGCTGCAGCCAATAGCAATCTTGATGCAGGAGGTGTTTTTGTTATAAAGCTAAACGATCTATCCACATAGACAGTGATGACAACGGGGATGATAGACCCCTCGTCATTTGAGGTTTTTGCATTAAAAGCCTTGCAAAAATCCATAATATTTACCCCATGCTGACCAAGGGCAGGCCCAATGGGCGGAGATGGATTGGCTTTTCCTGCTGGAACCTGAAGCTTTATTTGTGTCATTACTTTTTTTGCCATTTTAAATACTCCTGAAACTTAACTCTTAAATAAAATTAGGTAAAACCAATTAAATCTTGGAAACCTGTATAAAATTCAGCTCAACAGGGGTTGCCCTTCCAAAAATACTTACCAATACCGTTACCTTTTCCTTGTCCGGGGACACATCCTCAACTGTACCATTGAAAGATGCAAATGGGCCATCAACAACTCTGATTTCATCACCCGGCTCAAAAAAGTATTTTGGCTGGGGTTTATTCTTGCCCTGTTGCATTTTATCAATAATACTTTGCGCTTCTCGTTCAGTAATGGGTGCAGGCTTGTTCTTTCCGCCCAAAAACCCGGTTACCTTTGCCGTGGAACTAACGATATGCCATGTCTCGTTGTCAAGATGCATTCGCACCAGAATATATCCTGGATAAAATTTACGAGTAGACTCCCTTCTTTTCCCATCCACCAACTCGACTACGTTCTCGGTAGGAATCAAAATTTCATCGAACTTCTCAGGATGCTTAGAACCCTCGATTTTTTCTTCCAGCGCTACTTTTACTTTTTGTTCATGACCAGAATACACATGAACAACATACCATTTTAGAGACATGCTATTTCCCTTAATCTATGTAAGGACAACCTGAACAAGCTTGGAAAGACCATAGTCAAAAAGCCCCAAAAAAGCAGCCACAACAAAAACGAAGATAATAACGACTATAGTTGTTCCGGTAGTTTGCTTACGCGTCGGCCAAGTGACCTTTTTTAACTCAACCTTTACTTCCTTAAAGAACTCTATTGCCCGTTGAAAAGCATTTGGCTCGCCAACCTTACCCTCGACGAATGACTTTTCCTGTTTCTGCAATCCCAATGGCGCGGCCGGCTTGGACCCAGAAATCTTGTCGCCTTTATCGGTAATACTCTCCGAATCGAGGTCCCTTTTTTTCTTTTCACCAAACAACTTTTTTTTCTGTATCCGTGACATATAACTCCTGGAGTTGCCTTCAACCCTGTCAATAGACAGGAGTGGTTATTAAATTATGTGGCAGGTCAGGAGGGAGTCGAACCCACAACCGCCGGATTTGGAGTCCGGTGCTCTACCAATTGGAGCTACTGACCTAAAACTTAAATTATTTTATTTTCGTCTCTTTATGAACCAGATGTTTATTACAAAATTTGCAGTATTTTTTAAGCTCAATTTTATCTGGACTCTTCCGTTTATTCTTTGTTGTTGTATAATTCCTTCTCTTGCATTCCGTGCATGCGAGAGCAATAAGTACTCTATCCACTATTAAACCCCTTCGTATTTATTCAACAATTTCACCGACAACACCAGCACCGACCGTACGGCCGCCTTAATATTCTGCAAAACGGAGATCTTTTTCCATTGCAATGGGCGCTATCAGTTCAACATTGATGGTTGCATTATCGCCGGGCATGGAGACTCCCACGCCCTCGCAAAGCGCCAAAACGCTGGCAATATCAGTTTGATCTCTTTTAGTTCCACAGGACATAAGCCCGACATTATCATATGCCCGGCTTTTATCCAATAATTTTTCAAGCGCCTCAACGCCAATCCGCATAGCTTCATCAGCTTCTGTGATTCCTACAATGCCACGCTCAATCCTCCCGCCCACGGCAAAACCATGACCGGAGGTAATGAAAAAACCCTCCGCGGGCATAAGAAATGGATTACCCACAGAGCTGACTATATCACACTTTTTCAGAAAAACAACACCCAGAACTTTGTCAATCTCGTCAACCGACATATCGGAAACATAATCATCCAGGGCAGCATGCTTGGTAATTGCATCCTTATCCGTCGCTCTACCGTGACCGGCAATACAGATGGTGCCCATAACAACGTTTAGTTTGCTCCCGAATCTTTCCTTAGCCATCGTTCCAAATCCCTTACTGCCTTTATTGTGGAGCCCATGACCAGAGTCGAACTGGTGAACCTCTTCCTTACCAAGGAAGCGCTCTACCAACTGAGCTACATGGGCTACGCAGGCAAATCAATTAAATAAATTATAACCTGTAGGAGAAGGAACATGGAGCGGGAGACGAGATTCGAACTCGCGACATTCAGCTTGGAAGGCTGAAGCTCTACCAACTGAGCTACTCCCGCTTATCATTAAAATAGCCAATCAACCAAAAATCGACTATGTAGTAACGATCCCCTCACATACAAGATCTCCTACACAATACTTTTGGTGGTGGGGGGAGGATTTGAACCTCCGAAGGCTGAGCCGTCAGATTTACAGTCTGATCCCTTTGACCACTCGGGAACCCCACCAAAGCATTTCTGGAGCCGATACCCCGAATCGAACGGAGGACATTCTCATTACAAGTGAGATGCTCTACCAACTGAGCTATATCGGCTTACCCTAAAAGCGCAACAACCTTGTCACATCCTTAAAGACCGGGAGAATATATCAGAGCATTTTGAGTTTATCAACCGGAATCTAATGCCACCTCACCCGGCTTGCAACGATTAGACCCGATAAAAACACTAAAATCTTCAATTTGCCTCGATATACTCCATTCTTCCCAATCCATTCAAAAAAACCACCATCGCTTCACCCAAAAGGCCACAATATAACATACAAACCGGATGAACAATCCCACTAATCTAAATGAAAGGCCTTGTTTATACAAGGTTTTCTTTAAACAACCCATTGTCCTTAAAAAACGATACCTGCCTTAAATTACAGATCGACGCTATTGACATGGCTTCTCTAATCTATTAATAGAGTTCTAACAAAACAAATTCATGCCATAAGCACCAGGAGAAGAATGACTTACAAACAACTCGCCACCATCACAGCCCTATTTATTTTAACGGCCGGTTGCCAACAAGCCAACCTTAATCATGCCACCCCCGTTCACCAGGATACCTATAATTCCCCAACAGACAACGAACCCAATACCTCTATAGCTGACATCGATTCAAATACCCTTCTAAAAGAAAAGCCATTACCAGCCCCACACCAAGCATCACAACTCCCACCCGAAAATGAAACAAAATCACCGGGGCAGGAAAAAATAGACCAGGCACTGGAGCTTTGCGGCGATGCCCAGAGAATGTGGGAAGAGGGCAAGCTTGATGAGGCGCTGAGTAACCTTGATTCAGCCTACTATTTGATCCTTGAAATAAACGACAATGCCCTCAATGATTTAATCCAACAGAAAGAAGACGTGCGGTACCTTATATCCAAACGGATCCTGGAGATCTATGCATCCCGTCAATTAGTCATCACTGGGCTGCATAATGAGATTCCCATCACCATGAACACCCATGTTCAAGCGGAAATCAAACGATTAACCGGCCGTGAAAGAAAATTTTTCATCCAATCCATGGAACGAGCAGCCCGTTATCGACCATTTATTGTTGCAGAGTTAAAGAAAGCTGGCCTGCCCGAAGAAATTTCCTGGCTTCCTTTAATAGAAAGCGGATTTAAATTAAGGGCACTTTCTTCTGCCAGAGCACTGGGACTATGGCAGTTTATTCCCTCCACCGGCCATAAATTCGGACTCAGCAGAAATCAATACATTGACGAGCGCATGGATCCTGAGAAGTCAACCCTTGCTGCCATTGCCTATCTAAAAGAACTTCATAACCTTTTCGGGGACTGGACAACGGCATTGGCTTCCTACAATTGCGGAGAATACAGGGTACTTAAAACCATCCGCCGCCAGAAAATCAATTACCTGGATAATTTCTGGGATCTTTACCAGAGCCTTCCCAGGGAGACCTCCCGGTATGTTCCCCGGTTCCTGGCTACTCTTCATATTGTCAACAATCTTGAAAAATACAACATGAAGATCAAAAACCCCTTGCCACCCTTAGAATACGACTCCTTTGACGTAAAAAAACAGGTGCTGTTAAAGGATATTGCCAAGGAAATTGATGTTGCTCCCAAGGTACTGATCAAATTAAACCCTGAATTACGACATGCATTGCTTCCGCCGGAAACATATCAACTCAAAATTCCCAAAGACAAAGCAGCAGGTTTCCTTGCCAAATTTGAGAAAATGAAAGTAACCTATTCCCCACCGCCCATGTATGCTTATCACCGGGTCAGAAAAGGGGATACCTTATCCGGCATTGCCAAACGATACAAGACAAGGGTCTCGACCATTTCCCGTGCAAACAAAATTTCCAAAACCCAGACCCTACGTGTCGGTAAGGTTTTAAAAATCCCGGGAAAAGCATATAAGGGCAATGTAAATAAGCGTACCCAGAAAAAGGCGAATCGATCCCTTGCCGGTAAGCCGATCCGATACAAAGTCAACCGCGGCGACAATTTGTGGATTAT